>NZ_JACNAC010000012.1:0-126257 GCF_017349775.1 Pseudomonas sp. GW460-12-10-14-TSB1 | reverse complement strand
TGGACTTTCCCGAGGCGCGGGTCGAACTGGCGCCGCGCCAACGCTCCCTGGCCCTGCTGTTGCGGGCCATGGGCGGCGACGGTCGCGGTGTCGAGGCGGCCAGCGAGCGCGACCTGCTGTTGCGCCGCAGCCTGTTGCAGCAGATCGCCGGCACCTGCCGGCAACTGCCCCTGGCCTGGTGCGACGCCGACAACCTGCGCCTGCCGGCCAGCCTCGCGGTGTTCCCCGAGGCGGCGTTGAACGAGGAGCTGTATCGCTGGCTGGCCCTGCTGGCGGCGCAGTCCGGGCCGATGCGCCACTGGGGCCGGGACAATCAGCGCTGGACCCGGCGCCTGTTGCAGCGCTACCCGGCGTTGCGTGGTCGCTACCGGCGGCTGGTGGAGGCGCACCTGCAACTGCGCCCCGATCCGGCTTCGCTGAGCCGCCCCGAGGCCGCGCTGGAGCGGGCCTTGTGCCAGGCCCTGCGCGAGCCCGGCAGCGTCGCCGAGTTTCCCCGCAGCGAACGGGCGGCCTGGCCGGTGCCGTTGTGGCTGTACCCGCCGCTGCACCTGGCCAGTCCGCTGGTTGCTGATCTTGAGGACTCACCGGAGGACCTGGCGACGACTGCCGGCGAGCAGGCCGGCGGGCGCAAGCGCGCCAGTCGGGTCGAGGACCATAGCCGCGACGGCGGCCTGCTGATCCTGCGCCTGGAGAACCTGTTCAGCTGGACCGAGCACGTGGACCTGGACCGCTGGGCAGACGATAGCGAAGACCCGGACGCCGCCCGGGTCGCCGCCGACCTGGACGAGCTGACCCTGTCGCGCACCCGCCTGCGCAAGGGCGGCGGCCTCAAGCTGCACCTGGACCTACCGCCGGCGGACGTCGACGACATCCCCCTGGGCGAGGGCATCCACCTGCCGGAATGGGACTACCGCAAGGGGCGCCTGCAGCAAGGCTTGGTCAACCTGCAAATGCTGGTGCCACGCGACTGCCAGCCGCAGCCGCTGCCGTCGCGGCTGAAGCCCTCGGCGCAGCTGCTGCGCCGGCAGTTCCAGCAGTTGCGCAACGACCGCCAGTGGTTGCGCCAGCAGCCTCAGGGCGCGGAACTGGACATGCAGGCCTGGCTGGATTTTCACGTCGAGCGCGCCCATGGCGCCTGTGCCGAGCGCGGCCTGTTCATGGAGCAGCGCCAGACCCGGCGCGACCTGGCGTGCCTGCTGCTGGCCGATGTCTCGATGTCCACCGACGCCCACCTCAACGATGAGCATCGGGTGATCGAGGTGATCCGCGACAGCCTGCTGTTGTTCGGCGAAACCCTGGCTGGCCTCGGCGATGACTTTGCCCTGTACGGGTTTTCCTCGCTGCGTCGCCAGCAGGTGCGCATGCAGGAACTCAAGGCTTTCCATCAGCGTTACGACGACCACACCCGCGGGCGGATCCAGGGGCTCAAGCCGGGTTTCTATACGCGCATGGGTGCGGCGATCCGCCAGGCCACGCGCCTGCTCGCTGGCTGCAAGCGCCAGCGCAAGCTGTTGCTGTTGCTGACCGACGGCAAGCCCAACGACCTGGACCTCTACGAAGGCCGTTATGGCGTCGAGGACACCCGCGAAGCGGTACTGGAAGCGCGGCGCCAGGGGCTGACGCCGTTCTGCATCACCATCGACCGCGAAGCGGCGGCTTACCTGCCGTACATGTTCGGCGCCAATGGCTACACCCTGATCCGCCAGCCCGAGCAACTGCCCCTGCGCTTGCCGCAGTTGTATCGGCAGCTGACCCAGCCCTGAGGCGCAACACCCCTTGACGGCAGGCGCCTGGCTCGCCAGCGAAGAGATCCGCGGCTGTTGCCCGCCGCCTGGGACGCGTTCGCTGGCGAGGGCAGGCGAGGGGGACGGGTTCAAGGTTCCAGGCAAACCTGATGTGCAGGCCTTGCGGGGACTGCATCGCAATGCCAATCAGGCAACGCGTTATTTCAGGTAAATCTCGCGCATAGGTTTTGCGAGGACTGCGTCCTCGATCGCAGCCTCGCTAACGCTCGACAGCGGCTACACGTAGAGACCAGAGCCGTGCGCGGTCTGTAGCCGCTGCCGAGCCTGCGAGGCTGCGATCGGCTGCGTAGCAGCCGCAAAACGGGCAACACGGTGTTCCAGGCAAAAGCGTCCGCTAGGAGCGCGGCAGCCAGAAGAACATCGCCACGCAGAACAGCGTCAGGCCGATGCAGAACCATTTGAAGCGCTGCAGCCGACGTTGTTCGGCGTGCGCCGCGGTGGCCGGTAACGGCATGCCGCAGTGGCGGCAGGCGCTTTGCCGAGGCGGGTTGGCTTTTTGGCAATACAGGCAGACCGGCCCGGCGCTCATTCGAATTGCTCCAGGCGCGGCCGGTCGAGAATGACGATCTGGCGGCCGTCCTGGCTGATGATCTTTTCATCGATCAGGCGGCGGATGATCCGCGAGAAGGTCTCCGGCTGAATCGCCAGGTGGCCGGCGATCAGTTGCTTGGCCATCGGCAGTTCGAACCGGCGTTCCACCGGTTGCAGCTGCATCAGCTGTGTCAGCAGATACCGCACCACCCTGTGGGTGGCGTTCTTCAGCGACAGGGTTTCGATCTCGTTGACCCGCTGGTGCAGGCGCACGCAGAGCTTGCCGAGCAGGGCGAAGGTCAGGCGGCTGTTGTTTTGCAGCAGGCGCAGGTAGGTGTCGTTGGACAGGCGATAGAGCTGGGTCGGGCCTATGGCTTCGGCCGAGGCCACATAGTCCGGCGTGTCCATCAGCATCATGGCCTCGGCGAAGGTCTGCCGCGGGCCTATGACTTCGAACACTTTCTCCTGCCCGTCCGGTGTCAGGCGGTAGACCTTCACCGCGCCGGCGATCACGAAATAGAAGGCCTCGGCCGGCTCGCCCTGGCGGAACAGCGGGTCGCCCTTGTCGATGCTGAGCAACTGGCTGGCCGCCATCAGCTCGTCCAGCTGCTCCTCGTTCAGGGGCTCGAACAGGTGATGGCTGCGCAGGATCTGGTGATGCACGCGATGAAGCACCATGAATATTCATCCTTATGGTTTGGGGAGGACGGCGGCTGTCAGACCAGGGCTGTCAGACGAGGCCGAGGGCGACACGGCTGGCGAGGGCGAGGATCGCGCCGAGGACGACAAACCACGTCAGTGGCTGGATGGTCTTTTTCAGGATGGCTCCGGCGGTATTCATGGTGGCTCCGGTAATTCGGGAGAGATTGGGTGCCCTGTGTTCAGCAAGACCCGGGCCAGGCGCCAGGCCCCCTGTATTCGGGGGATTTCCAACGGCGTGGTCAAAAAGACCTGGCGATTTAGGGTGTAAATGACTAGCGAGTGGTCAATTTGACCCTCTAGCTGGAAGGCGAACCCCAACGCCGCCCTGGCCGAACCCCCGGCCCGCCGGCTTGTGGCCGCTCCAGATTGCGATCGGGCACCGGGGCACGGCCCTTGCACTGCCAGAAAGGACGGCGGGCACAACAGCCCGCCGCATCCCGGGCAAGCTTGATTTGCGACAACGGCAAGAGCGCGCCAATGGCCGATGATGGCCGGGGATTTCATTCGCCGCGTGTCGACCGTCGCCGGGTCGGCCGCTGGGTAAAGGAGTGGGCTTGATGCAAGTACTTGACCGTCGTGCAGCGATGGCGATCGTGCCGCTGTTACGCCTGGCCTTCCGGCCGTTTTTTCTCGCCGGTTGTGTCCTGGCGCTGCTGGTGGTGCCGCTGTGGCTGACGGCGCTACAGGGTGCCCTGGGCGACTGGCAACCGGCGGGGGGCTGGCTGGGCTGGCACCGCCACGAATTGCTGTTCGGTTTCGGCCTGGCGATCATCGCCGGCTTCCTGCTGACCGCGGCGCAGACCTGGACCGGCCAGCCGGGCCTGAGCGGCAAGCCGCTGGCGGCCCTGGCCTTGCTCTGGCTGGCCGCGCGCCTGGCCTGGCTGGGCAGCGCGCCCTGGCCGCTGCTGGCCGTGCTGGAGCTGGGCTTTCCCCTGGCGCTGGCATGGTTGATGGGCCGCATGCTGTGGAAGGTACGCCAGCAACGTAATTACCCGATTGTCCTGGTGCTGCTGTTGCTGGCCGCGGCCGACGGCTTGTCGGTGGCCGGCCTGCTGCAAGGTCATGAAGGCTGGCAGCGCCAGGGCGTGTTGAGCGGCCTGTGGCTGGTGGCGGCGATGATGAGCCTGATCGGCGGGCGGGTGATTCCGTTTTTCACCCAGCGCGGCCTCGGTCGGGTCGCGGCCGTGGCGCCCTGGCCGTGGCTCGATTATCTGGTGTTGGTGGGGTCGGCGCTGGTGGCGCTGCTGTATGCCGCCGGGCCGGCGCTGGTGGCCAATACCTGGGTCGGCGCGCTGTTCCTGCTGCTGGCGGCCGCGCATCTGCTGCGGTTGTGGCGCTGGCAGGATCGCGGGCTGTGGCGCGTGCCGCTGCTGTGGTCGCTGCACCTGGCCTACGGCTGGCTGGCGCTGGCGTGCCTGGGCATGGCGCTGTGGCATTTCGGCGCGCCGCTGAACCCCAGCCTGGCCCTGCACGGCCTGACCATCGGCGCCATGGCCGGGCTGATCCTGGCGATGATCGCCCGGGTCAGCCTGGGCCACACCGGGCGCCCATTGGAGCCACCGGCCGGCATGACCCTGGCGTTCATCCTGCTCAATCTGGCCTGCCTCAGCCGGGTGCTGCTGGTGCTCTGGCTGCCGGTGGCGGCGTTGTGGCTGGCGGGTGTGTGCTGGGCCCTGGCCTTTGCCCTGTACGTCTGGCGCTACGGGCCGATGCTGCTGCGGGCGCGGGTCGACGGGCATCCGGGCTGAGCCCTGAATGCGGAGCAAGGAGAAGGGCAATGCTTTACCCCTGGTTAGTGGTCATCCACCTGCTGGCGGCCATAGGTTTTATCGGCACGCTGTTCTTCGAGGTGTGCATCTGGCACACGGCGCGCCGGCAACTGGCGAGCGACGCCCAGGTGACGGCCGACCAGGCTATCGCAGTGCGTTCGCGCAAGGTCCTGCATGGCGTGGTGCTGCTGTTGTACGGCGCCGGTATCGGCCTGGCCTGGCAGCATCGCGGCGCCTTGAGCCAGCCTCTGGGCAGCAGTTTCGCCAGCCTGTTGAGCCTGAAGATCATGCTGGCCCTGAGCATCATCGGCCATTACCTGTTGCTGGCGTACTGGCTCAAGACCGCGCGGTTGAGCGCCGGCCGCGCCTGCTGGATCCGCCGCAGCGTGCTGGGGCACATGCTGCTGATCGTGGTCCTGGCCAAGGCGATGTTCTATTGGCACGGCTGAATGAGCGTGCCAGCCACGGGGCTGGCACGGGAGGGCGGGGATCAAGCGTTCAGGGCATTGACGAACAGCACGTTGTTTTCCAGGTGGATGTGCTGCATCAGGTCGTCGCGAAATTCGCTCAGCCCGCGGTACAGCGCGCGCCAGGTGTTGCAGGCGTCGGCGGGCGGGGTGATGTGGTCGGTCAGCACCAGCAGCTTCTCCAGGGCCTCGCCATGTTGCTCGTGCTCCAGGCGCAGCACATGGATCGGCGGCGCCGCCCGACGGCCCAGGCCCTGTTGCAGCATCGGGAACAGCACCTGTTCTTCCTTGAGCATGTGGCCTTCGAGTTCCTGCTGCATGTCCCGCAGGTGGTCGGCCAGGCCGTTGGGGCAGCTGTTGCGGGCGCCATGCACCTGCTCAACGCGGCAGGCCAGGCGGATCAGTTCCGGCAGCTGTTCGCGGTGACGGGCGTGGTAGCGGGTGAGGATATGGGCGATCAGTTGCTCGCTCGGTTCGTCGCGCCAGTCGTGCTGCCGGGCGGCGCTGTCTTGCAGCAGGTGCAGGGCCTCGGCGATCTGCACCGGGTCGAGACCTTTGCCGAGGGCGGCGTCGCGCAGGGTTTTCTGCCCGCCGCAGCAGAAGTCCAGGTTGAACTCATGAAACACCCGGCTGGCGCCGGGGATGTCGCAGGCCAGTTGGCCGAGGCTTTGCTCCAGGAGGTTGTGTTTCGAAGCGTCTGGTTGGGCAAGACCGGGTCGTTCCAGCAGTGTCGGGTTCATCAGGTTTTCCTTATTGGAGTGGTTCCCCTGGGCCTTTGCATCCGCCATGCCAGCTATAACTTTTTGAAAATAATGGATTAATTTTTTGTCGTGGTGCGGATGACCCCGAAGCTTCGGGGTTGAAACCACCAGAAAGGGTGATGACTACCATGTTGCGTGAAAGTCTGGCGGCCGACCTGATTGTCGAGTTGCCCAATGCCGTGCGTTTGCAGCGTCTGGTGCAGACCCTGCGGGAATACTTCAAGGCCGGGGCCGTGGGCCTGCTGCGCCTGGACGACGACAGCCTGCGGCCGCTGGCCACCGTCGGCCTGGTGCATGAAGCCCTCGGGCGACGTTTCGTGATCGCCCAGCACCCGCGCCTGGCGGCGATCATGGCGTCCCGCGAGCCCACCTGGTTCGAGCCCGACAGCCGCCTGCCGGACCCTTATGACGGGCTGCTCGACCACCCGGACAACGGGCCGCTGGCGGTGCACGACTGCATGGGCGTGAGCCTGTATGTGGAAGGGCGGGTCTGGGGTGCCATCACCCTCGACGCGCTGCGCCCCGGGACTTTCGACCGCCAGGCCCGGGACGAGCTCAAGCGCTGCAGCCTGCAGATCGAGGCGGCGCTGCGGGTCACCCGCCTGGAGCAGGAGAACCGCAGCCTGCGCCTGTCCCGCAGCGAGCCGCAGGATGCGCGCGGGCCGGTGGAGGAGGGCGAGATCCTCGGCCAGAGCGAGGTCCTGCACCAATTGCTCAACGAGCTGGACGTGCTCGCCGACTCCGAATTGCCGGTGTTGCTGCTGGGCGAGACCGGGGTTGGCAAAGAGCTGTTCGCCCGCCGCCTGCACCGGCTGTCCCGGCGCGCCCACAAGCCGCTGGTGCAGGTCAACTGCGCGGCGCTGCCGGAGTCCCTGGCCGAGAGTGAGCTGTTCGGTCACGTCAAGGGCGCCTTTTCCGGCGCCACCAGCGACCGCGCCGGACGCTTCGACGCGGCCAACGGCGGCACGCTGTTTCTCGACGAGGTCGGCGAGCTGCCGTTGAGCGTGCAGGCCAAGTTGCTGCGCACCCTGCAGAACGGCGAGATCCAGCGCCTGGGGGCGGACAAGCCGCTGCATGTGGATGTGCGCATCATCGCCGCGACCAACCGCCACCTGCCGGACAGCATCCGCGACGGGCTGTTTCGCGCCGACCTGTACCACCGGCTTTCGGTGTACCCGGTGCCGATCCCGCCGCTGCGCGAACGCGGCTCCGATGTGTTGGTGCTGGCCGGGCATTTCCTCGAACTCAACCGCAGCCGTCTCGGCCTGCGTGGCCTGCGCCTGTCGCCGGCGGCCGAACGGGCGCTGCTGGCTTACCCCTGGCCGGGCAATGTGCGGGAGCTGGAACACGTGATCAGCCGTGCCGCCCTCAAGCAGCTCAGCCGTGGTGGCAGTCGTAGCCAGATCCTGACCTTGGAGCCGGACGTTCTCGATCTCGATAGCTCGGTGAAGGGCGCGGAGCCATCCGGACAGCCACCTGAGGCTACTGTCGACGGGCCTTTCCAGCCCCTGAGCGAAGCCGTCGACGATTGCCAGCGGCAGAAGATCCACCAGGCCCTGAGCCGCTGCCGCAACAACTGGGCCCGCGCCGCGCGCTTGCTGGAAGTCGACCCGAGCAACCTGCACAAACTGGCCCGGCGCCTGCGGCTCAAGTAGCAGGCCCGACGCTCGACGGCTGGTCATGAACTGTCTCTGTAGGAGCGAAGCTTGCTCGCGATGATCGTCAACGATGACGCGTATAACCTGGCACCCCGCATCGTTCTCAGGTCCATCGCGAGCAATCGAGCGTCGACCGGCTGCTCCTACAGAAGAATGGCGGTGGTCAATGAGGGAGGTAATCGATGCCGGCTGTTGATGGCGATCAAGGTCATGCCCGGCGCCGCCTCGCAGACTGCGCAAAACCCCAACGGAGATCACCCTCATGCCCCTTTCCCTGGCCCAGATGCGCCGTGACTACTGCCGCGATGGCCTGTCCGACGAGGCCGCGCCGGACGATCCGCTGCCGCTGTTCCAGCAGTGGCTGCAACAGGCCCGCGACACCGAGCAGGCGCCGGTGGAGGCCAACAGCATGTGCCTGGCCACGGTCGACGAGCAGGGCCAGCCCCATTGCCGGGTGCTGTTGCTCAAGGGCTTGAGCGCTGAGGGTTTTACCTTCTTCGGCAACTACCAGAGTGCCAAGGGCCTGGAGCTGGCGGCCAATCCCCGGGCCGCCATGACCTTCTTCTGGCCGGCCCTGGAGCGCCAGGTACGAATCGAAGGGCAGGTCTCGCGGTTAGCGCCGCGGCTGTCGGATGTGTATTTCGATTCGCGCTCCCTGGCCAGTCGTCTCGGCGCCTGGGCGTCGCCGCAAAGCCAGCCCCTGGCCAACCGGCTGCAACTGGAGTCGCTGCTGGCCACTACCACCAGCCGCTTCGACGGCCAGCCGCTGCCGCGCCCGGAACACTGGGGCGGCTACTGCCTGCGCCCGCAGCGCATGGAGTTCTGGCAAGGGCGCAGCGACCGCCTGCATGACCGCCTGGACTACCGCCTGCACCAGGGCATTTGGCGCCACGGCCGGCTGGCACCCTGAGCTTTGTCGTCCCGTCGAGGTACCTCCTTGGAGGAATAGGTTCGTCGGCGGATTCGGTTCAGGCTGGGGCCTATCTCATTCACGGGAAGGCTTGGATATGGCCCATCTGGCGCAACGCACGTTTCACCCCCTGAACATCGCCGTGCTGACCATCAGCGATACGCGCACCCTGGACACCGACACTTCGGGCCAGACCCTCAGCGACCTGCTGCAGAGCGCCGGCCATGTGCTGATCGATCGTGGCCTGGTGCCGGACGACATCTACCAGATCCGCGCCCGTGTCTCGCAGTGGATTGCCGACCCCGAGGTGCAGGTGGTGCTGATGACCGGCGGCACCGGCTTCACCGTGCGGGACAACACGCCCCAGGCGGTGCTGCCGCTGCTGGACAAGCATGTGGAAGGTTTCGGCGAGCTGTTCCGCCAGGTGTCGGTGGAAGAAATCGGCATGTCCAGCCTGCAGTCGCGGGCCCTGGCCGGGGTCAGCAACGGCGTGCTGGTGGTGTGCGTGCCGGGCTCGCCGGGGGCCTGTCGCACCGCCTGGAACATGATCCTGCGCCCGCAGCTGGACAGCCGCACCGGCCCGTGCAATTTCGCTCCCCATCTCAAGCCGCAGCCCCATCAGGAGCCGCAACAACACATCGAGGCCTGTGGGGTGCGGTCGTGACCGGCTGTGGCTGCGACAGCGGCCAACTGATCCCGGTGGACCAGGCCATCGCCCATCTGCTGGACCAGGTGCCGCCACCACCCACGACCCAGGACATCGCCCTGGAGCAAGCCCTGGGCCGGGTGCTGGCGGCGGACATTCATTCGCCGCTGAACCTGCCGGGCTGGGACAACAGCGCCATGGACGGCTACGCCTTGCGTGCCGCCGACCTGCCATCTACCGGTGGCCGCCTGACCCTGGGCGGACGGATCGCCGCCGGGCAGGCGGCGGACACACCCCTGGCGGCGGGGCAGACGGTGCGCATCTTCACCGGCGCGCCCTTGCCGCCGGGGGCCGATACGGTGGTGCCCCAGGAGCGTTGTCGGGTCGAGGACGGGCAGCTCTGGCTGCCGCCGGTGACGGTGGGCGATCACGTGCGCCAGCAGGGCGAGGAGGTGGGGCGCGGCGATCTGTTGCTCAAGGCCGGCAAGCGCCTGCGTGCCCAGGAACTGGGGTTGCTGGCCGCTGCCGGGGTCGCCCGGGTCGAGGTCTATCGGCCGCTGCGCGTGTGCCTGCTGAGCAGCGGCGACGAGTTGCGCGAGCCCGGCCAGCCCCTGGCGCCGGGGCAGATCTACAACAGCAATCGTTACTGCCTGTCGGCGCTGCTGCGTGGCTGGGGCGTGGAGGTGCATGACTACGGGGTGATGGCCGATGAGCTGGCGGCCAGCCGCCACGCCTTGAGCCTGGCCTCGTCGGAATGCGACCTGCTGCTGACTTCGGGCGGGGTCTCGGTGGGCGAGGAAGACCACCTCAAGCAGGCGATCGAGGAACTCGGCAACGTGGATTTCTGGCGCCTGGCGATCCAGCCGGGCAAGCCCCTGGCCTTTGGCGAAGTGGCCGGCAAACCGTGGATCGGCATGCCGGGCAACCCCTCGGCGGCGCTGGTGACCGCGCTGGTGGTGGTGCGGCCGTTCCTGCTGCGGGCCCAGGGCGTGACGGATGTGTTGCCGCGAACCATGGCATTGCCCGCGGGCTTCGAGTGGTTGCAGCGCAACCGACGCCGCCAGTATCTGCGTGCCCGCCTGGTGCCCGGCGAGGATGCCCAGACCAGCGTGCAACTGCACCCCCAGCAAAGCTCGGCGATGCTCAGCGCCGCCTGTTGGGCCGATGGTCTGGCGCTGGTGGAGTGCGAGCGTCAGGTGCGCCTGGGCGACCCTGTGCCCTTCCTGTCGTTCGCCGAGCTGATGCAGTGACGGCAATTGATTGCGGTCAAGGCCGTGGCTGCCGGTCTGGCTAGACTGGCAGCGCATTTCCGATCGCAGCATACGCGTCGCCCTGGCGCGTTCTTTGATGAGGAACCCCCATGCAACTGGTCTGCCCCGCAGGCAACCTGCCTGCGCTCAAAGCGGCGGTGCGCCAAGGCGCCGATGCCGTCTACGTCGGCTTTCGCGACGACACCAATGCCCGCCATTTCGCCGGCCTGAACATGGACGACAAGCAGTTCGACGCGGCGGTCGCGCATATTCGCCAGCACCAACGCAAACTCTATGTGGCGGTCAACACCTACCCCCAGCCCCAGGGCTGGGCGCGCTGGCAACGGGCGGTGGACCGCGCCGCCGATCATGGGGTCGACGCGCTGATCGCCGCCGACCCCGGGGTCCTGGCCTATGCCAGCCAGCGCCATCCGCAATTGAACCTGCACCTGTCGGTGCAGGGCTCGGCGACCAATGCCAGCGCCTTGGCGTTCTACGCCCAGCACTACAACATCCGCCGCGCCGTGCTGCCTCGGGTGCTGTCCCTGGCCCAGGTGCGCCAGGTGGCGGCCAGCAGCAGTGTGCCGATCGAGGTGTTCGCCTTTGGCAGCCTGTGCATCATGGCCGAAGGGCGCTGCCACCTGTCTTCCTACATCACCGGCGAGTCGCCGAACCTGTGCGGCGTCTGCTCGCCGGCCAAGGCGGTGCGCTGGAGCGAGGACGCCGAAGGCTTGAGCGCGCGCCTCAGCGAAGTGCTGATCGACCGCTACACCGATAATGAAGCGGCCGGCTACCCGACCCTGTGCAAGGGGCGTTTCCTGGTCGAGGGCAGGCGCTTCCATGCCCTGGAGGAACCCACCAGCCTCGACACCCTGGACCTGCTGCCGGAGCTGGCGGCCATTGGCGTCGAGGCGGTGAAGATCGAGGGCCGCCAGCGCAGCCCGGCCTATGTCGAGCAGGTCACCCGGGTCTGGCGCGCGGCGCTGGATGCCCACCGCGCCGCACCCGCCAGTTTCGCGGTCAAGGACCAGTGGCGCCTGGTGCTGGCCGCTCTGTCCGAGGGCAGCCAGACCACCCTGGGTGCCTACCACCGATCATGGCAATGAGGAATTCGCGATGAAGCTCAGCCTGGGCCCCGTCCTGTTCTACTGGGACAAGGAACAATTGGGGCGTTTCTATTCCGAGATGTCGGCCTTGCCCCTGGATGTGATTTACCTGGGGGAAACCGTGTGTTCGAAGCGCCGGGCGCTGTCCCTGGACCAGTGGCTAGGCCTGGGGCGCGAGCTGCAGGGCTGTAGCCAGGCGCAGATCGTGCTGTCCAGCCTGACCCTGATCGAAGCCGCCTCGGAGCTGTCCAGCCTGCGGCGCCTGTGCGACAACGGCGAACTGCTGGTGGAGGCCAACGACATGGGCGCGGTGCAGTTCCTCGCCGAGCGCAAGCTGCCGTTCGTGGGCGGCCCGGCCCTCAACCTGTACAACGGCCACGCCCTGGCCCAATTGCAGGGGTGCGGGATGATCCGCTGGGTGCCGCCGGTGGAGTGTTCGGCGGCGCTGATCCGCGGGGTGCTGGATCAGGTGCGCGAGTTGGGTCAGGCGGTGCCTGAGGTCGAGGTCTTCGCCTATGGGCATCTGCCCTTGGCCTATTCCGCGCGCTGCTTCACCGCCCGGGCCCAGGACCGGCCCAAGGACGACTGCCAGTTCTGCTGCATCCAGTACCCCGACGGCCTCGCGCTGAGCAGCCAGGAAGGCCAGGCGCTGTTCACCCTCAATGGCATCCAGACCATGTCGGCCGAGGTCACCAATCTGTTGGCGGACTACGCCGGGCTGGTGGCCTGCGGCGCCGACCTGCTGCGCCTGAGCCCGCGGGCCCAGGGCATGGGCGAGGTGATCGAGGCCTATCAGCGGGTGCGCCAGGGCGCGACGCCACCGGTGTTCGTCGAGGGCTGCAACGGCTACTGGCATGGCCAGGCCGGCATGTTGCGCGTCGAGGAGGTGGGCCTGTGCTGAGTGGACAATCCAGGCGTCAGATGAGCCGCAAGGACTGGCTGCTGCGCGGCGCCGACCGGGTGCTGCCATTGCTGCGGCGGGTGCCGTTCGGCGTGCAGCGCCTGGCCTTGCAGCAGGGGCTCAACCGCTGTCTGGCCGAGCCGCTGCGCGCCGGCGAATTCGACCTGCTGCGCCGGCGCTGGCTGTGCCTGCGGATTCCCGACCTGGGCCTGGCCTGGTATGTGACCCGCGACCGCGACGGCCTGCGCATCGCCGCGCGGGCCCGGGCCGACGTGACCATCAGCGGCAACTGGCGCGAGTTCCTGCTGCTGGCCAGCCGCCAGGAAGATCCGGACACCCTGTTCTTCCGCCGACGCCTGGTGATCGAGGGCGATACCGAACTGGGCCTGACCCTGAAGAACCTGATTGACAGCCTTGACCCCGAGGTGTTGCCGGCCTGGCTGTGGCGCAATCTGGAGCGGGCGGGGAAGGGGCTGGCGGCGGGTTGAGTCACGGACCGCCGGGCAATGCCTTTTGCAGGCGCCGACCGGGATAACGCGGGGTGTCTGACCCGACGCCTCGCGAGCAAGCTGCGCTCCTACGGGTCCGGGATTTGCCGGTAATGCTTTATTGGCCGTTAACCCTGGTAGGCGGCCAGTTTGTCCTCGCCGAGGATCAGGATATTGCGCCGTTCCATGGCGATCAGGCCGCTGTCCACCAAGCGATGGAGGATGCGCGAGAAGGTCTCGGGCTGGATCCCCAGCTTCGAGGCCACCAGACGCTTGGACACCTGCAGCACCACCGCGCCGCTGAGGGGATCGCGTTCCTGCAACAGAAAGTTGACCACCCGCCGGCTGGCGCTGCCCAGGGTCAGGGTGTCGATGTCCTTGAGGCGCTGGTGCAGGTGCACGCTCATGCTCGCCAGAATTGCCAGGCACACCTGGGGCTGGTCTTCCAGGGCGTGGCGGTAATGGTTGCCGTCGATGCTGATCAACACGCTGTCTTTCAACGCGGTGGCATTCACCGGGTAGAAGCGCGCCTGGCTGAACAGCAGGGCCTCGGCGAAGGTCTGCCCGGGCTGGATGATTTCCACCAGGTTCTCCTGGCCCTCGCCGCTGATGCGGTACAGCTTGACCTGGCCGCTGACCAACAGGAAAAAGCGTTTGGCCGGGTCGCCCTGGTGCATCAGGGTGCCGTGGCTGGCCAGGCGCCTGAGCATGGCCTGGGCACAGACTTCTTCGAAGACCGGCTCCGGCAATTGGCTGAACAGATGATGGCGTCGCAGGAACAGCACGATGGAAGGGTGGGTCAGCATGGGTACCTCCGCTGCCGGCCATGGTAGAGCGCGGGGCTGCCATGGCCTATGCCTCCGCCGGCCTACCTCTAAAGGGCTAAAGAGGCAGGAGGGGCTAAAAGGCGCAGCGTGCGGCTCAACCGGCGTTGCGCAGGTGCTCCATGGCCCACACGGCGGCCTCGACCCGCGAGCGCAGGCCGAGCTTGTGCAGCAGGTTCTTCACATGGACCTTGACCGTGCCTTCGGTGATGCCCAGCTTGTGGCCGATGACCTTGTTGCTGTAGCCGCTGGCGATGGTCTTGAGCACCTGGCGCTCGCGTTCGGTCAGCTCCACCTCCGGCTGGCGCGGTGGCGAACGCAGGGCCTGGGCCATGACCCGGGTCAGCCCCGGGCTGATCACCAGCGCGCCGTTCAGGGCATCGCGCAGGTACTGGATCAGCAGCTCGGGTTCCATGTCCTTGAGCAGGTAGCCGTCGGCGTCCAGGCGCAGGGCGTCGCGAATGTCGTCCTCGGCATCGGACACGGTGAACAGCAGCACCTTGCCGCGGTAGTCCATGGTCCGCAGGCGGCGCAGGGTCTCGATGCCGTTGAGTTGCGGCATGTTGTTGTCGAGCAGCACCAGGTCGGGCTGCAAGGGCTCGATCAGGCCCAGGGCTTCTTCGCCGTGGCTGGCCTCGCCGACGATCTGCAGGTCGTCTTCCAGTTCGAGCATCTGACGGATGCCGCGACGCATCATCGGATGGTCGTCGACCAGCAGGATCCGGTAGGTGGGGGATGGGTTCATGCGGCGCTACCTTCTGTGGGGACTCCGAGAAACTCCGGACGGAATTCCATCTGCACCAGGGTGCCCTGGGGCGTCCTGGAAAAAATCTGCAACTGGCCATGCAGGCTGCGCGCCCGCTCGTCCATGATGTTCAGGCCGTGGTGTTCGCGTTGATTGCCGCTGTTGTCGTGGTCGCTGCTGAAGCCACGGCCATCGTCCTCGATCGACAGGCGCAGGGTTTCGCCGTGCTGGCGCAGTTGCAGCCAGACATTCTCCGCGTGGGCGTGGCGCAGGCAGTTGGAGAGCGCCTCACGGGTGATCTGCAACAGGTGGATCTGCTCGCTGGCCGACAGCTCGAAGGCCAGGCTGTCGAGCTGCAGGTGCACCTGGAAGTCGCCGCGACGGGAGAACTCCTCGGTGGTCGCTTCCAGCTCGCGCACCAGCCCGGCATCGTGGATCTGCAGGCGAAAGGTGGTCAGCAGTTCGCGCAACTGGCGGTAGGCATTGTTCACCCCCTCGCGCAGTTCGGCGGTGACGTTCTCCAGGGTGCTCACCGGTTCGCCACGGCGCATCAGGGTCTGCATGCGGCTGACCTGCAACTTCATGTAGGACAGGGCCTGGGCCAGGGAGTCGTGCAGCTCGCGGGCGATGATCGCGCGCTCTTCGAACAGCAGCAGGCGATGGTCCTGTTCGCGCTGGCGCTTGAGCGACAGCGAGGTGCCGATCAGGTTGGCCAGGGCCTGGATCAGTTCGGTTTCCCAGGCTTGCGGGGCATGGCCATCGAGGAAGTGCGCCTTGAGTTCGCCCAGTTCGCTGCCCTGGTTGCTGATGCTGAAACGCTGCCGGCTGATCTGCTGGTGGCGCTGGCAGGTGGCGCAATCGCTGACCGCGCAGACGTCCCGGCTGCTGGCGCCATGCAGGGCGATCAGTTGCTGCGCCGGGGCCTGCAACTGGCCTTGCAGGCACAGCGACAGGCGCAGCCCTGGCAGGCGCTGCTGGAAGCGCCGGATCAGTTCGTCCAGGCCTTCGGCGTTGGCCAGCCGCGTGGCCAGGCTGCGGCTGCTCTGGTACAGCAGCTCGAGGGCAGCATTGGCCTGTTGCAGGTTGTGGGTCTTTTGCCGCACCAGGGTTTCCAGGGTGCGGTGGGATTGTTCGATGGTCTCGGCCATGGCGTTGAAGCTGGTGGCCAGTTGGCCCAGCTCGTCCTGGGACTGGTGGTTGACCCGCACCTGGAACTCGCCGCGACGAAAACCCTGGGTGGCTTCCACCAGTTCCTGCAACGGCGTGACCACGCTGTATTGCAGCTCGTACAGGCCCAGCAGCAGGACGAACAGGGTGGTGAACAACGCCGCGCCCTGGATCAGCTGTTGCCAGGTCTGCTTATGTTCGCTCTGGCGTTGCAGCAGGCTGACGAACTGGTTGAGCTGTTCGACGAAGGGCAGGGCCAGGGCCTGGAACGCCGCGGCGTCGTGCCGTTCCAGGGCCGGCTGCAATTCGTCGTTCCAGCGTTGCTGGATCTGCCGGTAGCTGCCTAGCAGGTCGGGGTCGGCGCCGTCTTCCAGCACAGCCCTGAGCGACTGGCTGTCGAGGCGCTGTTGCAGGCTCTGGCGGATGCGCTCGATGTCTTCGGCGCTGGCGCCCGCGGCCAGCTTCCAGCTCAGGTGGTAGGTCTCCATGCGCACCGAGCCCGCGGTATTGATGGCTGCCGCGTCGCCCTGGCTGAACCAGGCGATCAGCCCGGCGCTCAGGGAACTGGCCAGCGCCAGCACGGCGATCAGGATCACCGCCAGGCCGGCGCGGGCGGGCAGGGAACTGCGCAGCCAGCGGATCATGGGCGCGGGCGCTGAGTGAATGAGAGGAGGGCGGACATAGCAGGCTCCAGGGGCGGCTGGCGATGGTTTTGCCGCCGGTCCCTGGCGCTCTACCTCTAAAGAGTTGCTGTCCATCGGATCCGTGCAGCCGCCTCGTGGAGCCAAGGCAAGAGCCTGATAAACAAAGGGTTCAGAGGTTTTAAGGCACTACCTCGTTGGAGGTAGGCGGCGCAAGCATAGGCCCACCGGGGCCTGGGCTTCCTTGATCCGGGTCAAGTTTTTACCGGGTTCGCCTCTCTAGTCTGCGGCCATGAATGACTGACGGGAGAGCGAGATGACCCAACCGCGTGTGCGACAAGGCCTGGTGCTGGGTATGAGTACGCTGGCCTTCACGGTGTGCTTCATGGTCTGGATGATGTTCGCGGTGCTCGGGGTGCCGATCAAGGAGCTGCTCCAGCTCAACGAAACCCAGTTCGGCCTGCTGGCCGCCACCCCGGTATTGACCGGTTCGCTGGCGCGCCTGCCGCTGGGCCTGCTGACCGACCGCTTTGGCGGGCGCAGCGTGTTCTTCCTGCTGATGCTGTGCTGCGTGTTGCCGCTGTACCTGATCAGCCACGCCACGGCCTACTGGCAGTTCCTGGTCCTGGGCCTGTTCGTTGGCCTGGCCGGCGGTTCGTTTTCGGTGGGCATCGCCTACGTCGCCAAGTGGTTCGACCAGGACAACCAGGGCTTCGCCATGGGCATCTTCGGCGCCGGTAACGCCGGCGCCGCGCTGACCAAGTTTCTCGCCCCGGCGCTGATCGCCGCCGGCAGCTGGCAGCTGGTGCCGAAAGCCTTCAGCGCGATCCTGTTCATCACCGCGCTGCTGTTCTGGTTTCTCAGCGCCGACAACAAGGCCCATCGCAGCGCTTCCGGCGCCACCCTGCGCGAGCAGTTGGGCGCGCTGAAGGACCCGGCGGTGTGGCGCTACTGCCAGTACTACTCGATCGTCTTCGGCGGCTACGTGGCCCTGGCGCTGTGGATGACCCAGTACTACGTGCAGGAATACGGTTTCAGCCTGCAGAGCGCGGCGCTGCTGGCCGCCTGTTTCTCCCTGCCAGGCGGCGTGCTGCGCGCCGTCGGCGGCTGGATGTCGGACCGCTGGGGCGCCCAGAGCGTGACCTGGTGGGTGCTCTGGGTCAGCTGGATCTGCCTGTTCCTGCTGTCCTACCCGCAGACCCAGTTGCAAGTGCACACCGTCGACGGCTCCCTGGATTTCCACATCGGCCTGAGCCCGGCGCTGTTCACCGTGCTGCTGTTCGTCATGGGCATCGCCTTCGCCTTCGGCAAGGCCTCGGTATTCAAATACATCGCCAACGACTACCCGCAAAACATGGGCGCGGTGTCCGGCATCGTCGGCTTGGCCGGCGGCCTGGGCGGCTTCGTCCTGCCCATCCTGTTCGGCGCCCTGGTGGACCTCACCGGCGTGCGCTCTTCCTGCTTCATGTTGATGTACGGCGTGGTCTGGGTGTCGCTCACCTGGATGTACCTCAGCGAAATCCGCAAGCGCCCGCTGCTGGGCAAACAGCCGCCGGCCACCTCGTCCCCGTTTTCCAGCATTGCCCAAGGAGAAGAACATGTCGGTTCTTAACAAGCCCGATTCAGGCCCGGTGATTCATGACTGGCGCCCGGAAGACCCCGCTTTCTGGGGGCGCAGCGGCAAGCAGACAGCGACCCGCAACCTGTGGATCTCGATTCCCGCGCTGCTGCTGGCCTTTGCCGTGTGGATGGTCTGGAGCACGGTGATCGTGCGCCTGAACGCCATCGGCTTCAGCTTCAGCACCGACCAGCTGTTCTGGCTGGCGGCGCTGCCGGGGCTGTCCGGCGCCACCTTGCGGGTGTTCTATTCGTTCATGGTGCCGATCTTCGGTGGCCGCCGCTGGACCGCCCTGAGCACCGCCTCGCTGTTGCTGCCGTCGCTGTGGATGGGCTTTGCCGTGCAGGACCCGAACACCCCCTACAGCGTGTTCGTGCTGATCGCGCTGCTCTGCGGTTTCGGCGGCGGCAACTTCGCCTCGAGCATGTCCAACATCAGCTTCTTCTATCCCAAGTCGCAGCAGGGCACGGCCCTGGGCCTGAATGCCGGGCTGGGCAACCTCGGGGTGTCGGTGATGCAGTTCTGCGTGCCGCTGGTGATCACCTTCGGCCTGTTCGGCTGGCTCGGCGGGCAACCCCAGATGCTGGCCGACGGTAGCCAGCTGTGGCTGCAGAACGCCGGCTTTCTCTGGGTGCCCTTCATTATCGCGGTGACCCTGTTGGCCTGGTTCGGCATGAACGACCTGTCCAGCGCCAAGGCTTCGTTCAGCGAGCAGGCGGTGATCTTCAAGCGCAAGCACAACTGGCTGATGTGCTGGCTGTACCTGGCGACCTTCGGCTCGTTCATCGGCTTCTCGGCGGCCTTTCCGCTGCTGATCAAGACCGCGTTCCCGGACGTGGTGGCGCTGAAATTCGCCTTCCTCGGCCCGCTGGTGGGCGCCCTGGTGCGGCCGCTGGGCGGCTGGCTGGCGGACAAGCTGGGCGGTGCCCGGGTCACCTTGTGGAACTTCGTGGCGATGATTGTGATGGTCTTCGGGGTTCTACATTTTCTTCCCCACAACGGCGTCGGCGGCAACTTCTACGGCTTCCTCGGCCTGTTCATGCTGCTGTTCATCACCACCGGCATCGGCAACGGCTCCACCTTCCGCATGATCCCGGTGATCTTCCGCACCCTGCACGAAAAGGCCGCCGCCGGGCAAAGCTCAGCGGTGCGCGAGCAGGCGCTGAAAAACGCCGGCAAGGAGTCGGCCGCGGTCCTTGGCTTCAGCTCGGCCATGGGCGCCTTCGGCGCGTTCTTCATCCCCAAATCCTTCGGCACTTCCATGGCCCAGACCGGCGGCCCGGAGATGGCCTTCTACATGTTCGTCGGCTTTTACCTGAGCTGCATTGTGGTGACTTGGTGGTGGTACGCGCGCAAAGGCGCGGCGACTCCCTGCTGACAGCACCCGAATCCAAACCTTGCCCGGTGGGGCACAGAACCCCGCGGCAAGCCTGAGAGGAAAGCACCATGAGTCATTTGTTGGATCAACTGCGGTTCTTCAACCGCAAGCAAAGCGAGTTCGCCGACGGCCACGGGGAAACCCGCAAGGAGTCCCGCGACTGGGAGAACGTCTATCGCTCGCGCTGGCAGTACGACAAGATCGTGCGCTCCACCCACGGGGTGAACTGCACCGGCTCCTGCTCGTGGAAGATCTACGTGAAGAACGGCCTGATCACCTGGGAAACCCAGCAGACCGACTACCCGCGCACCCGCAACGACCTGCCCAACCACGAGCCGCGCGGCTGCCCGCGGGGCGCCAGCTACAGCTGGTACATCTACAGCGCCAACCGCCTGAAGTACCCGAAGATCCGCAAGCCGCTGCTCAAGCTGTGGCGCCAGGCACGCCAGAGCCTGGCGCCGGTGGAAGCCTGGGCGAGCATTGTCGAGGACCCGGCCAAGGCCGAGTCCTACAAGAGCAAGCGCGGCATGGGCGGCTTCATCCGTTCCAGCTGGGAGGAAGTCAACGAGATCATCGCCGCGGCCAACGTCTACACCATCAAGCAATACGGCCCCGACCGGGTCGTCGGTTTCTCGCCGATCCCGGCCATGTCGATGGTCAGCTACGCCGCCGGCGCCCGTTACCTGTCGCTGATCGGCGGCGCCTGCCTGAGCTTCTACGACTGGTACTGCGACCTGCCGCCGGCCTCGCCTATGGTCTGGGGCGAGCAGACCGACGTGCCGGAATCGGCCGACTGGTACAACTCCAACTACATCATCGCCTGGGGTTCCAACGTTCCGCAGACCCGCACCCCCGACGCGCACTTCTTCACCGAGGTGCGCTACAAGGGCACCAAGACTGTGGCCATCACCCCGGACTATTCGGAGGTGGCCAAGCTCACCGACCTCTGGCTCAACCCCAAGCAGGGCACCGACGCGGCGCTGGCCCAGGCCTTCAATCATGTGATCTTCAAGGAGTTCCACCTCGACCGGCCGAGCGCCTATTTCACCGAGTACGCCAAGCGCTACACCGACCTGCCGGTGCTGGTGCTGCTCAAGCCGATGCTCGGCACCGCGCCGGGGGCCGGCTACCAGCCGGACCGCTTCCTGCGCGCCTCGGACCTGGCCGGCAACCTCGGCCAGGACAACAACCCGGAATGGAAAACCATCGCCATCGACGCCAGCGGCGAGCTGGTGTCGCCCCAGGGCTCCATCGGCTATCGCTGGGGCGAGCAGGGCAAGTGGAACATCCTTGCCCGTGAAGGCGGTGAGGGCCGCGAGATCGACCTGAGCCTGAGCCTGATCGGCGGCGATGTCGCCGAGGTGGCCTTCCCGTATTTCGCCGGCGAAACCCAGGAGCACTTCCAGCACGTGGCCGGCGATGCCGTGCAATACCGCCGGGTGCCGGTGCGCAGCCTGACCCTGGCCGACGGCAGCCAGGTCAAGGTCGCCACGGTGTTCGACCTGTCGGCGGCCAACCTGGCCATCGACCGTGGCCTGGGCGGCGCCAACGTGGCCAAGGACTACGACGACGCCAGCGTGCCCGGCACCCCGGCCTGGCAGGAGCAGATCACCGGCGTCAGCCGCGAGAAAGCGATCCAGATCGCCCGCGAGTTCGCCGACAACGCCGACAAGACCCGTGGCCGTTCGATGATCATCGTCGGCGCGGCGATGAACCACTGGTACCACATGGACATGAACTACCGCGGGCTGATCAACATGCTCATGCTCTGCGGTTGCGTCGGCCAGACCGGCGGCGGCTGGGCCCACTACGTCGGCCAGGAAAAACTCCGTCCGCAGTGCGGCTGGCTGCCCCTGGCCTTCGGCCTGGACTGGAGCCGTCCGCCACGGCAGATGAACGGCACCAGCTTCTTCTACGCCCACAGCTCGCAATGGCGCCACGAGAAGATGAGCATGCACGACGTGCTCTCGCCGCTGGCCGACAAGAGCCAGTTCCCCGAACACGCCCTGGACTACAACATCCGCGCCGAACGCGCCGGCTGGCTGCCCAGCGCGCCGCAGCTCAACAGCAACCCGCTGCACATCTGCCGCGACGCCGCCGCGGCCGGCATGGCGCCCAAGGACTATGTGGTCAAGAGCCTGCACGAAGGCAGCCTGCGTTTTGCCTGCGAACAGCCGGACAGCCCGCAGAACTTCCCGCGCAACATGTTCATCTGGCGTTCCAACCTGCTGGGTTCCTCGGGCAAGGGCCACGAGTACATGCTCAAGTACCTGCTCGGCACCCGTAACGGGGTGATGAACGAGGACATCGGCCAGGTCGGCGACTGCAAGCCGCAAGAGGCCGAATGGGTGGACGAGGGCGCCATCGGCAAGCTCGACCTGGTCACCACCCTGGACTTCCGCATGTCCTCGACCTGCGTGTATTCCGACATCGTCCTGCCGACCGCCACCTGGTACGAGAAGGACGACATGAACACCTCGGACATGCACCCCTTCATCCACCCGCTGTCGGCGGCCATCGACCCGGCCTGGGAATCCCGCTCCGACTGGGAAATCTACAAGGGCATCGCCAAGGCGTTCTCCAGCATGGCGGTGGGGCATCTTGGCGTGGAGCAGGACCTGGTCACCGTGCCGCTGCTGCATGACAGCGTCGGCGAGCTGGCCCAGCCGTTCGGCGGCACCGACTGGAAAACCGCGGGCGTGGCCCCGCAGCCGGGCAAGAACGCGCCGAACCTGCAAGTGGTGGAGCGCGATTACCCGAACATCTACAAGCAGTTCACCTCCCTCGGGCCGCTGCTGGAAAAACTCGGCAACGGCGGCAAGGGCATCAACTGGAACACCGACGAGGAAGTGAAATTCCTCGGCGAGCTGAATTACCGCGAGGGCGCGGCGGGCCTCAGCCAGGGCCGGCCGAAGATCGACACGGCGATCGACGCCGCCGAGGTGATCCTGTCCCTGGCCCCGGAAACCAACGGCCATGTGGCGGTCAAGGCCTGGGCCGCGCTGTCCGAGTTCACTGGCATCGACCACAGCCACCTGGCGCTGTCCAAGGCCCACGAGGCGATCCGCTTCCGCGATATCCAGGCGCAGCCGCGCAAGATCATTTCCAGCCCCACCTGGTCGGGCCTGGAGGACGATCACGTCAGCTACAACGCCGGCTACACCAACGTCCACGAGAACATCCCGTGGCGCACCATCACCGGTCGCCAGCAGTTCTACCAGGACCACCCGTGGATGCAGGCGTTCGGCGAACAGCTGATGAGCTACCGGCCGCCGGTCAACACCCGGACCATCGAGGCGGTGAAGGGTAAGCGCACCAATGGCCACCCGGAAATCGTCCTGAACTGGATCACCCCGCATCAGAAATGGGGCATCCACAGCACCTACAGCGACAACCTGCTGATGCTCACCCTGAGCCGTGGCGGGCCGATTGTCTGGCTCTCGGAAATCGACGCGCAACGCGCCGGCATCGAGGACAACGACTGGATCGAATGCTTCAACGCCAACGGCGCGGCGACCGCCCGGGCGGTGGTCAGCCAGCGGGTCAAGGAGGGCATGGTGATGATGTACCACGCCCAGGAACGGATCGTGAACGTGCCCGGCGCCGAGACCACCAAGACCCGCGGCGGCCACCACAACTCGGTGACCCGGGTGGTGCTCAAGCCGACCCACATGATCGGCGGCTATGCCCAGCAGGCCTACGGTTTCAACTATTACGGCACGGTCGGTTGCAACCGCGACGAGTTCGTCGTGGTGCGCAAGATGGCCCGCGTCGACTGGCTCGATGGCTCGGACGGCGATGAGCTGCCACGCCCCCTGCCGACCGAGATGGATTGAGGAGTTGTCATGAAGATTCGTTCACAAATCGGCATGGTCCTGAACCTGGACAAATGCATCGGCTGCCATACCTGCTCGATCACCTGCAAGAACGTCTGGACCAGCCGCGAAGGCATGGAGTACGCCTGGTTCAACAACGTCGAGACCAAGCCCGGGATCGGCTACCCGAAAGAATGGGAAAACCAGGACAAGTGGAAGGGCGGCTGGGTGCGCAACGCCAACGGCTCGATCAACCCACGCATCGGCGGCAAGTTCCGGGTGCTGGCGAACATCTTCGCCAACCCTGACCTGCCGAGCCTCGACGACTACTACGAGCCGTTCGACTTCGACTACCAGCACCTGCACACCGCGCCCCTGGGCGACCACCAGCCGACCGCGCGGCCGCGCTCGGTGGTGTCCGGCAAGCGCATGGAAAAGATCGAGTGGGGGCCGAACTGGGAGGAGATCCTCGGCAGCGAGTTCGCCAAGCGGCGCAAGGACAAGAACTTCGACCAGATCCAGGCGGACATCTACGGCGAGTACGAAAACACCTTCATGATGTACCTGCCGCGCCTGTGCGAGCACTGCCTGAACCCGGCGTGCGCGGCGTCCTGCCCGAGCGGGGCGATCTACAAGCGCGAAGAGGACGGCATCGTCCTCATCGACCAGGAGAAGTGCCGCGGCTGGCGCATGTGCATCAGCGGCTGCCCGTACAAGAAGATCTATTTCAACTGGAAGAGCGGCAAGTCGGAGAAGTGCATCTTCTGCTACCCACGGATCGAGGCGGGCATGCCCACCGTGTGCGCCGAGACCTGTGTCGGGCGCATCCGCTACCTCGGCGTGCTGCTGTATGACGCCGACCGCATCGCCGAAGTGGCGAGCACCGCCAGCGAGCAGGACCTGTACGAGAAGCAGCTGGAAATCTTCCTCGACCCGCATGACCCGGCGGTGATCCGCCAGGCCCTGGAAGACGGCGTGCCGCAGTCGGTGATCGACGCCGCGCAGCGTTCGCCGGTGTACAAGATGGCGGTGGACTGGAAGCTGGCGCTGCCGCTGCACCCGGAATACCGCACCTTGCCGATGGTCTGGTACGTGCCGCCGCTGTCGCCGATCCAGAACGCCGCGGCCGCCGGTACCGTGGGCATGAACGGGGTGATCCCGGATGTCGACAGCCTGCGCATTCCCCTGCGTTACCTGGCCAACCTGTTGACCGCGGGCGACGAGAAACCGGTCAAGCGCGCCCTCAAGCGCCTGCTGGCGATGCGTGCCTACAAGCGCGCCGAACAGGTCGAAGGCGTGCAGGACCTGCGGGTGCTCGAAGAGGTCGGCCTGAGTGTGAGCCAGGTCGAGGAGATGTACCGCTACCTGGCCATCGCCAACTACGAAGACCGCTACGTGGTGCCCAGCGCGCACCGCGAGGAAGCCATGAGCGACGCCTTCGCCGAGCGTTCCGGTTGCGGCTTCAGTTTCGGCAGCGGCTGCAGCGGCAGCTCCGACACCAACATGTTCGGGGCGAAGAAGGCCAACCGCCGCGACGTCCTGAAAACCGTGCAGCTGTGGGAGGAATGAGCATGCGCATCCTTAAAGTGATTTCGCTGCTGCTCGACTACCCGAGCGAAACCCTGATCGAGGGCCGCGACGAGCTGGAGCAGGCGATCATCCAGGCTCGGGAAATCAGCCCGAAGCAGCGCGGCGCGCTGTTCGAGTTGCTGGAGCTGATCTGCGCCAACGACCTGATGGATGGCCAGGAGCATTACGGCGCGCTGTTCGGCCGTGGCCGCTCGCTGTCGCTGCTGCTGTTCGAGCATGTGCACGGCGAGTCCCGCGACCGCGGCCAGGCCATGGTCGACATGCTCGCCCAGTACGAAGCCGCCGGCTTTGCCATCGGCATCAAGGAGCTGCCGGACTACATCCCGCTGTACCTGGAGTTCCTCTCCACCCGCGACGACCTCGAGGCCCGCGAGGGCCTGGCCGATGTCGCGCACTTGCTGGCCTTGCTGGCGGCGCGCCTGGAGGAACGCGAGAGCGCCTACGCCAGTTGCTTCCGCGCCTTGCTGCAGATCGCTGGCGAGGAGCCGCACCAGGCGGTGGCCGACCTGCGCGAGCAGGTGGCGGCCGAGCCGCGCGACGACTCCCTCGAAGCCCTGGACAAGATCTGGGAAGAGGAGGCGGTGGACTTTCTCAAGGCCGAGCAGCAGGAACGTTGCAGCGCCATGCCGAGCGCGCCGGGCAAGCCCCGGGAGGAAAGCGCGGTACCGCTGCACTGGGTGGATTTTCAGCATCAGGGGCTGGCCGCCGCGCCAGCCGGGGAGGTGGGCAATGTCTAAGTGGAATCTGTTGGTGTTCGGGATCTATCCCTATGTCGCCCTGGCGATCTGCCTGCTGGGCAGCTGGGCGCGCTTCGACCTGTCGCAGTACAGCTGGAAGGCCGGCTCCAGCCAGATGCTCGACAACCGTGGCATGCGGGTGGCCAGCAACCTGTTCCATGTCGGCGTGTTGTTCGTCCTGGCCGGGCACTTCGTCGGCCTGCTGACCCCGGCCTCGGTCTATCACCATGTGATCAGCACCGAGCACAAGCAGTTGCTGGCGATGGTCTCCGGCGGTTTCTTCGGCCTGCTGTGCCTGATCGGTTTGCTGATGCTGATCAAGCGCCGCCTCACCGATCCACGGGTGCGCGCTACCTCGAGCCCCTCGGACATCCTGATCCTGCTGGTGCTGCTGGCGCAGTTGCTGCTCGGCCTGCTGACCATAGTCGCCTCCACCGCCCATATGGACGGCTCGGTGATGGTGATGCTCGCCGACTGGGCGCAGAACACCCTGATGTTGCGGCCCATGGACGCGGCGGCGGCCATCGCGCCGGTCGGCCTGACCTACAAGCTGCACGTGTTCCTCGGCCTGACCCTGTTCGTGCTGTTCCCCTTTACCCGCCTGGTGCACATGGTCAGCGCGCCGGTCTGGTACCTGGGGCGGCGTTATCAAATCGTGCGGCAGAAAATCTGAGGAGGTTGTCATGTCTGGATGTGGATGTGGCGGCGGTAAAGGCGGCAGCGGCGGTTGCGGGTCTTCGGCTCGCGAAGAACCGCTGGTGCCAGAGAGTGAAGTGGAAGTGGGCGTGCAGGCTTTCACGCCGCCGGGCCATGAGCCCGTGGCCACTGACGAGGCGCCCGTGCAACTGATCGCCAGCAGTGAGCAGGAGTGGCCGATCATCAGCGTCAACCAGGTGCCGATCACCCTGCAGGCGATGGCCCAGGAGCTGCAATATCACCCGGCGGCCAGCCGCGAGGAGGCGGTGTATCAGGCGGCCAGGGCGCTGGTGATCCGCGAGCTGTTGCAGCAGCGCATCGCCGAACTTGGCCTGACCCTGCAGATCGGCGCCGGCGAGAACGAGGAGGAGGCCGCCACCCGCCTGCTGCTCGAACGCGAGGTGCAGGTGCCGGAGTGCGACGAGGCCACGTGCTGGCGTTACTACGACAACAACCGCGGGCGCTTTCACAGCGCGCCCTTGCTGGCGGTGCGGCACATCCTGCTCGAATGCGCGCCGGACGATGCCGGGGCGCGCAGCACGGCCCAGGTCCAGGCGGAAATCCTGCTGCAACGCCTGGACGAGTTGCCCGACAGTTTCGCGGCACTGGCGCTGAAGTACTCGGCCTGCCCGTCGAAGGCCCAGGGCGGCTCCCTGGGGCAGATCAGTAAGGGCCAGACCGTGCCGGAACTGGAGCGCCAGCTGTTCAGCCTGGCGCCGGGGCTGGCGGCCAAGCCGCTGGAAAGCCGTTATGGCTGGCATGTGGTCAGCGTCGATCAGCGGGTCGAGGGCCAGGCGCTGCCTTACGAGGCGGTGGCGACGGCGATCCGCAACCAGCTGCAACAGGGCGTCTGGCAGAAGGCGGTGGTGCAGTACCTGCAAACCCTGATCGGCGCCGCGGACATCCGTGGCATTCAGCTGCAAGGCGCCGACTCGCCGCTGGTGCAGTAAGGGGAAGGCCATGAGCAAGATGATGCAGGACGGCTTCGGGCGGCAGATCGACTATCTGCGGATGTCGGTGACCGACCGTTGCGATTTTCGCTGCGTGTATTGCATGGCGAAGAACATGACCTTCCTGCCGCGCCAGCAGGTGCTGACCCTGGAGGAGTTGCAGCGGCTGGCGGCGCTGTTCGTCGGCCAGGGCGTGCGCAAGATCCGCCTCACCGGCGGCGAGCCGCTGATTCGCCCGGGCATCGTCGGGCTGTGTCGCAACATTGCGGCCTTGCCGGGCCTGCGCGAACTGGTGATGACCAGCAACGGCTCGCAGCTGGAGCGCCTGGCCCGGCCGCTGGCGGAGGCCGGGGTCAAGCGCATCAACATCAGCCTCGATAGCCTGGACGGGCAGAAGTTTCGCGCCATCACCCGCAATGGCGATCTCGACCAGGTGCTGCGCGGCATCGAGGTGGCGCGCGGGGCGGGGTTCGAGCGGGTCAAGCTCAACTGCGTGGTGATGAAGGGCCGTAACTTCGAGGAGGTGCCGCAACTGGTGCGGTACGCCATCGAGCAGGGCATCGACATCAGCTTCATCGAGGAAATGCCCCTGGGCGACGTCGGCCGTTCCCGGGGCGAGTCCTTCTGCTCCAGCGACGAGGTGCGGGCGCTGATCGCCAGCCGCCATGCCTTGCTCGACAGCACCGAGAACAGCGGCGGGCCGGCGCGTTACGTGCGCCTGGAGCGCCATCCGCAGACGCGCATCGGCTTTATCTCGCCCAACAGCCATAACTTCTGTGGCAGCTGCAATCGGGTGCGGATGACTGTCGAAGGCAAGCTGTTGTTGTGCCTGGGGCAGGATGATGCCCTGGACCTGCGCGGTTTGCTGCGGCGGTATCCGCTGGATGATCAGCCGTTGATCGATGCCTTGCAGCAGGCTTTGCGGCGTAAGCCATGGCGCCACGACTTTAGCCCCGGAGGTACGGTGCAGTTGGTGCGGTTTATGAATATGAGTGGGGGGTGAGGCGGTGTGTATATCCGTTGCTGCGGTAACGGCTACTTAGGGTTCCGCCCTTACGGCGGGTCACTTTGGAAGAGCGCCAAAGTAACCAAAGCGCTTTGCCCCACCACTCGGTGCCTCGCCTAGGCTCGGCATGCCCTCACTCCGGCATTGATCCGTGGGCCGCCGCCACAGGCCATCCATGGCCTGGGGCGGCTAACCCGGCATCCCTGCCGGGTTACCCACGGCTCAATGCCTGCGTTCGGCCATCGTGGTTAACGGGGCCTTCAGATCAAAAGCCAAAGCAAGACGGCGGCCTACCGGCCGGCCTTGGGGGAGTGCGCTCCCTGTAGCCGCTGTCGCAAGCTGCGATCGGGCTGGGCGGCACTCCGACGAAGCGCCCGCCAAACCTGACGACGCGGTGTAGCAGGTAAGTCCGGAAGGCAGGGTTTGCGTCTGCTGCGCAGCCGATCACAGCTTGCGGCAGCGGCTACAGGGCTACAGGGCTGCAGAACGCACGCTTTCAAACACAGGCCGGCCGGTAGGCCGCCTCGCGTTGCTTTTGATTGTTTGCCCCATCGGGAGGCCGAGTGGAGGTTCTGCGCAGTGGGCAACTCGGCAGGGATGCCGAGTTAGCCGCCCCAGGCCATGGATGGCCTGTGGCGGCGGCCCACGGAGCAGGACCGGAGCGAGGGAATCCGAGCCTTAGCGAGGACCGGACGCCAGGGGCTGGGCCCTTTGGTTACTTTGGGGCCTTTCCAAAGTGACCCGCCGTAAGGGCGGAACCCTAAGCAGCCGTTACCGCAGCAACGGATATGTACACCACCCCAAAAAAACTTGATCACGATCAATGGCAATCCAACGCACTCTTCGTAATCTCACTGCATCTTGTGTTCTAAGAATCAAAAATATCTATATGTAGTATGCGGAGGTCAAATGCACAGCACGCTGATCAGGGTGGGCAACAACCGCCTGCACAAACGCGATGGCAGCCTGGTTGCCTTCGATGCGGACAAGATCCGCCAGGCGTTGATCGCCGCCGGCAAGGCCAGCGGCGAGTACGCCGAAGTCGAGGCCGAGGGCTTGCTCAAGGCGGTGCTGGCCCACCTTGAGGGGCATGCGCGGCTGCATGTGGAGCAGATCCAGGACCGGGTCGAGCGGGTGCTGATGGACGCCGGTTTCTTCCTCGCCATGCGCGCCTACATCGTCTACCGCGAACAGCACGGGCGCCTGCGTCGCGACCGCAAGACCCTGGTCGAAGTGGCGGCCTCGATGAACGAGTACCTCGACCGCGAGGACTGGCGGGTGCAGGCCAACGCCAACCAGGGGTATTCCCTGGGCGGGCTGGTGCTCAACGTGTCCGGCAAGGTCACCGCCAACTACTGGCTGGACGAGGTCTACAGCCAGGAGATCGGCCGCGCCCACCGCGAGGCGGACTTGCATATCCACGACCTCGACATGCTCGCCGGCTACTGTGCCGGCTGGTCCCTGCGCAGCCTGTTGCATGAAGGCCTCAATGGCGTGCCGGGGCGGGTCGAGGCCGGGCCGCCCCGGCACCTGAGCAGCGCCCTGGGGCAGATGGTGAATTTCCTCGGCACCTTGCAGAACGAATGGGCCGGGGCCCAGGCCTTCAGTTCCTTCGACACCTATCTGGCGCCCTATGTGCGCAAGGATCGCCTGAGCTACCCCCAGGTGCGCCAGGCGATCCAGGAGTTCATCTACAACCTCAACGTGCCGTCGCGCTGGGGCACCCAGACACCCTTTACCAACCTGACCTTCGACTGGGTCTGCCCGGAGGATCTGCGCGAGCAGGTCCCGGTGATCGGCGGCGAGGAAATGCCCTTTGCCTATGGCGAGCTGCAAGTGGAAATGGACCTGCTCAACCGCGCCTATATCGAAGTGATGCAGGCTGGCGACGCCAAGGGCCGGGTGTTCACCTTTCCGATCCCGACCTACAACATCACCCATGACTTTCCCTGGGACAGCGAGAACGCCGACCGCCTGTTCGAGATGACCGCCCGCTATGGGCTGCCGTATTTCCAGAACTTCCTCAATTCGGACATGCAGCCCAACCAGGTGCGCTCCATGTGCTGCCGCCTGCAGCTGGACGTGCGCGAGCTGCTCAAGCGCGGCGGCGGCCTGTTCGGCTCGGCGGAGCAGACCGGCTCCCTGGGCGTGGTGACGATCAACTGCGCGCGCCTGGGTCATGTGTTCAAGGGCAATACCAGTGGCCTGCTGCAACGCCTGGACGCGCTGATGGAACTGGCGATGGAGAGCCTGGAGGTCAAGCGCAAGGTGATCCAGCACCATATGGACGCCGGCCTGTACCCCTACACCCAGCGTTACCTGGGCACGCTGCGCAATCACTTCTCCACCATCGGCCTCAATGGCCTGCACGAAATGCTGCGCAATTTCAGTGGCGACGAGCAGGGCATGCACACCGAGCAGGGCCGCCAGTTCACCCTCAGGCTGCTGGACCATGTGCGCGCGACCCTGGTGCGCTTCCAGGAGGAAACCGGCCACCTCTACAACCTTGAGGCGACCCCGGCCGAAGGCACCACCTACCGTTTCGCCAAGGAAGACCTCAAGCGTTACCCCGGCATTCTCCAGGCCGGCAGCCGCGAGGCGCCGTACTACACCAACTCCTCGCAGTTGCCCGTCGGCTATACCGACGATCCGTTCGAGGCCCTGGAACTGCAGGACGAACTGCAATGCAAATACACCGGCGGCACCGTGCTGCACCTGTACATGGCCGAGCGGATTTCCTCGACCGCGGCCTGCAAGCAGCTGGTGCGCAAGGCCCTGGGACGCTTCCGCCTGCCGTACCTGACGGTGACCCCGACCTTTTCCATCTGCCCGGTGCATGGCTACCTCGACGGCGAACACGAGTTCTGCCCCAAGTGCGACGAAGCCCTGCTGCATGCCCAGGCTACGGACACCGTGCACTGACCTGCCTTCCCCCAACCGCAAGGAGTTTGACCATGAGCGCACAACACACATTGCCCCAGGCGCAACGCCAGCGCTGCGAAGTCTGGACCCGGGTGATGGGTTATCACCGCCCGGTCTCGGCGTTCAACCCGGGTAAACAGTCCGAGCACCGCGAGCGCGTGCACTTCACCGAACAGGCGACCGCGGCAGGGCGCCAATGAGCCGAAAGATGCGGGTCGGGGGCATGGTGCCCCTGACCACCCTCGACTACCCGGGGCTGCTCGCCTGCGTGCTGTTCTGCCAGGGCTGCGCCTGGCGTTGCCGTTACTGCCACAACCCGCAACTGATCCCGCCGCGGGGCAGCGAGGAGCTGGACTGGTGTCGGGTCCTGAGTTTCCTGCAACGCCGCCAGGACCTGCTGGACGCGGTGGTGTTCAGTGGCGGCGAGCCGACCCTGCAGGACGGTTTGCCGGGGGCGATGGACGAAGTGCGCGCCATGGGCTTTCGCATCGGCCTGCACAGCGCCGGCATCAAGCCGGCGGCCTTTGCCCGGGCGGTGGCCGGCGCCGACTGGGTTGGCTTCGACGTCAAGGCCCTGGCCGAAGACGCCCCGATGCTCACCGGCGTCCCGGGCAGCGGCAAGGCCAACTGGCGCAGCCTGGAGCTGTTGCTGGCCAGCGGCGTCGACTACGAATGCCGCACCACCGTGCACTGGCACCTGTTGCAGCCGGCGCGCCTGCTGCTCCTCGGCCAGCGCCTGCAAGCCCTGGGGGTCAAGCGCTTCGCCGTGCAGATGGTGCGCACCGCACGCATGCTCGACCCGCAATTGCCCAGCACACCGCAACAGGTGCTGGTGCCCGACCTGTGGCAGCACCTGCGCGAGATGTTCCCGGTGTTCGTGTTGCGCGGCTAGGGCTGGGTGTTCAGGTATATCGGTCGCCGCCCAGGAGGGCTGGCGACCCTGTGATCAATCCGCCTCCTGCCCAGGGGCAACGACAATCTTCTGGTCCCCCAGCCAGCGCCGGGCGCCGCAGCCGTTGCGCGAGTAGATGTCCTCGGGGTTGTTGAGCCCGCAGTGTTCCAGCGACATGCAGCCACAGCCTATGCATTCCTCCAGGTTCATGTTCAGCCGTTCGAGTTCGGCGATGCGTTGCTGCACCCGGGTTTTCCAGGTGGCGGTCAGGCGCCGCCAGTCCGCACCCGCCGGTGCGGTGTTGATGGGCAGGCCGGTCAGTTGCTGGATGATTTCATCCAGGGAGAAACCGATGCGCTGGGCGAACACTATGTAGGCGATCCGCCTGAGGACCGAGCGCGGGTAGCGGCGGTGGCCGCTGCCCACGCGGATCGAGTGGAGCAGCCCGCGGGACTCGTAGAAACGCAGCGCCGAGGCCATGACGCCACTGCGCTGGGCGACTTCGGTGATGGTCAGCAGCGGCTCGCTTGATTTGTTCATGGGCCCTCCGAAGGGGCTTTACTTAAAGTTCACTTTAACTTTTATATTCCGCCTGCCTATAAATCAACAGTGCAGTGACAGCGGAGTCCACTTTCATGAATCGAATTCGCCGGGTGCTCGGTCGAAGCAGTTCTTCAACCCATCGACTGGGAGCGCTGTGCCTCCTGTTGGCGCTGGGCGGCTGTAACGAAAAGGGCGAGCCGGTCGCCGCCGCGGCGCCGGTGGTCGAGGTGACGACCGTAAGCGTGCAGGCGGTGCGTGAGTGGGACCTGTTCAATGGCCGTATCAGTGCGATCGATGCCGTCGACCTGCGGCCGCGGGTCAGCGGTTATGTCGACCGGGTGGCGTTCCGCGAGGGCGACGAGGTGGAAAAGGGCCAGACCCTGTTCGTCATCGACCCGCGTCCGTACCGCGAGGCGCTGGCCAGTGCCCAGGCCCGGCTAGCCCGGGCCCGCGCCACGGTGCGCCTGGCCACCGAGCAGGACCGCCGCGGCCAGGCGTTGGTCAGGCAGTCGGCGCTGTCGCGGGAGGAGGGCGATATTCGCAGCGCCTCCCTGGCCCAGGGCGTGGCGGATGTGAACGCGGCCGTCGCCGAAGTGGCCACGGCCCAGCTCAACCTCGATTTCACCCAGGTCCGCGCGCCGTTTTCCGGGCGCGTCGGGCGGGCCATGCTGACCCTCGGCAACCTGGCCCAGGCCGACCAGAGCATATTGACCAGCATCGTTTCCCAGGACCCGATGTACGTCTATTTCGACGCCGACGAGCAGAGCCTGCTGCGCTACACCGAACTGCTGGGCAAGGGCCAGCGCCCGGGGGTGAGCAATACCGTGAGGGTCGGCCTGGCCAACGATGTCGGGACCTTTCCCCTGACCGGCACCGTGGACTTCCTGGATAACCAGGTCGACCCGGCCACCGGCACCATCCGCGTGCGCGCGGTGCTGCCCAATCCCGAGCGCCGGCTGACCGCGGGCCTGTTCGCCCGGGTGCGTCTTGAAGGCGGTAGCGAGACCCGCGCCGTGCTGATCGACGACCGCGCGGTGCAAACCGACCAGGACCGCAAATACGTGTACGTCATCGGCCCGCAAAACCAGGCCCTGCGCAAGGACGTGACCCTCGGTCGCCAGCTGGATGGCCTGCGGGTGATCAGCGCGGGGCTGGCGGCCGGCGACCGGGTGGTGCTGAACGGGGCGCAGAAGATCTTCTACCCGGGCATGGCAGTGGAGCCCAAGGAAATCTCCGCTCCCACGCAGCAGGCCTCGACCGCCGCGCCCCAGACGCCATTGGCGAAATAAGGGAGAGCGGCCATGGATTTTTCCAAGTTCTTCATCGACCGACCGATCTTCGCCATCGTGCTGTCGATCATCATTTTCGCCCTCGGCCTGATCGCCATCCCGGTGCTGCCGTCGGGGGAATACCCCGAGGTGGTGCCGACCAGCGTGGTGGTGCGCGCCACCTATCCGGGGGCGAACCCCAAGGAGATCGCCGAGTCGGTCGCGGTGCCCCTGGAAGAGGCGATCAACGGCGTCGAGGGGATCATGTACATGAAGTCGGTCGCCGGCTCCAACGGCAGCCTGGCGGTGAGCATCACCTTCGTCCCCGGCGTCGATCCGGACACCGCCGCGGTGCGCGTGCAGAACCGCGTGAGCCAGGCGCTGTCGCGGCTGCCAGAGGAGGTGCGGCAGTATGGCGTGACCACCCAGAAGCAATCGCCGACGCCGCTGATGTACGTCAGCCTGCTGTCCCCGGACAACAGCTACGACTCGCTGTACCTGCGCAACTACCTGACCCTGCACGTCAAGGACGAGCTGTCGCGGCTGTCCGGGATCGGCGATGTCGGGGTCTATGGTTCGGGCGACTATGCGATGCGCATCTGGATGGACCCCAACAGCCTGTCCGCCCGCGGGCTCACCGCGGCTGACGTGGTGAATGCGATCCGCGAACAGAACGTGCAGGTCTCGGCCGGCCAGCTGGGGGCCGAGCCTTCGCCTCAGGGCGCTGATTTCCTGGTATCGATCAGCGTACGCGGGCGCTTGCGCAGCGAGCAGGAGTTTGCCGATATCGTCCTCAAGAGCGGGGCGGACGGGCAACTGGTGAAGCTGTCGGACGTGGCGCGGGTGGAACTCGGCGCGAGCGACTACACCCTGCGCGCGCGCCTGGATGACCGCAACCAGGCGACGGTGGGGATTTTCCTCTCGCCGGGGGCCAACGCCTTGCAGGTCGCCGAGGCGGTCTACGGCAAGCTTGACGAGTTGTCCGAGCATTTCCCCGAAGGCGTGGCCTACAAGGCGGTGTGGGACCCGACGGTGTTCGTCCGCGAATCCATCAGCGCGGTGCAGCACACCCTGATGGAGGCGGTGGTGCTGGTGGTGCTGGTGGTGATCCTGTTCCTGCAGACCTGGCGCGCCTCGATCATCCCGCTGATCGCAGTGCCGGTGTCGGTGATCGGCACCTTCGCCTGGCTGTATTTGCTGGGGTACTCGATCAACACCCTGACCCTGTTCGGCCTGGTGCTGGCCATCGGCATCGTGGTCGACGACGCGATTGTGGTGGTGGAGAACGTCGAGCGTTTCATCGAGAAGGGCTATGACCCGCGGGAGGCGGCGCACCGGGCGATGAAGGAAGTGTCCGGGCCGATCATCGCCATCGCCCTGGTGCTGTGCGCGGTGTTCATTCCCATGGCCTTTCTTTCCGGCGTCACCGGCCAGTTCTACAAGCAGTTCGCGGTGACCATCGCGATTTCCACGGTGATCTCGGCGATCAACTCCCTGACCCTGTCGCCGGCCCTGGCGGCCAAGCTGTTCAGGCCCCACGGCGCGCCGCAGGACTGGCTGGAGCGGGGCATCCAGAAGGTGTTCGGGGGCTTTTTCCGCGCCTTCAACCGGATGTTCAAACGCCGCTCCGACGGTTATCACGGCCTGGTGTCCTATTCCCTGGGGCGGCGCGGCTCGGTGTTCTTCCTCTACGCCTTGCTGCTGATCGGCACGGCCTGGCTGTTCAACCTGGTGCCGGGCGGCTTTATCCCGACCCAGGACAAACTCTACCTGTTCGCCGGCGCCAAGCTGCCGGAAGGCGCGTCGCTGGCCCGCACCGACGCGGTGACCAGCGAGCTGATCGAGACGGCACTCTCGGTGGAGGGCGTGGATACCGTGCCGGCCTTCAGCGGCCTGAATGCCTTGCAGTCGGTCAACACGCCGAATGTCATGGCCGCCTACGTGATCCTCAAGCCGTTCGACCAGCGTCAGCGCAGCGCGGCGCAGATCAACGCCGAACTCAACGCCAAGCTGTCCCAGGTCCACGAAGGTTTTGCCTATGCGCTGTTGCCGCCGCCGATCCAGGGGCTGGGCAACGGTTCGGGGTATTCGCTGTACCTCGAAGACCGCGCCGGCCTCGGTTACGGCGCCTTGCAGAATGCCTTGAGCGCCTTCCAGACCGCGGTGGCGCAGACCCCGGGCATGACTTACCCGGTCAGCTCCTACCAGGCCAACATCCCGCAGCTGGAGGTGCAGGTGGACCGGGTCAAGGTCAAGGCCCAAGGGGTGTCCTTGAGCGATGTGTTCAATACCTTGCAGACCTACCTGGGCTCGGTCTACGTCAATGACTTCAACCTGTTCGGCCGGGTCTACCGGGTCATGGCCCAGGCCGACAGCTCCTACCGGCAGACCGCCGAGGACATCACCAACCTGCGGGTGCGCAACGACCGGGGCGAGATGGTGCCCCTCGGCGCGATGATCAGCGTGACGCCCAGCTACGGTCCCGACCCGGTGGTGCGTTATAACGGCTACCCGGCTGCCGACCTGATCGGCGACTCCGATCCCAAGCAGCTGTCGTCGGGCCAGGTGATCGCCAAGCTGGAAGAGATCGCCGCCCAGGTATTGCCCCGCGGCATCACCCTGGAATGGACCGACCTGAGCTACCAGCAGGTCACCCAAAGCCATGCCGCGGCGGTGGTGTTCCCGCTGGCGGTGATGCTGGTGTTCCTGGTCCTCGCGGCCCTGTACGAGAGCTGGACGCTGCCCCTGGCGGTGATCCTGATCGTGCCGGTGTGCATGCTTGCGGCCTTGTCGGGGGTGTGGCTCAGCGGCGGCGACAACAACGTCTTCGTCCAGGTGGGGCTGGTGGTGCTGATGGGGCTGGCCTGCAAGAACGCGATCCTGATCGTCGAGTTCGCCCGGGAACTGGAGCTCCAGGGCAAGGGCATCATCGAGGCGGCGCTGGAGGCTTGCCGCTTGCGCCTGCGGCCGATCGTCATGACCTCGGTGGCGTTTATCGCCGGTTCCGTGCCCCTGCTGATCGGCAGCGGCGCCGGCAGCGAGATCCGCCGCGCCACCGGGGTCGCGGTGTTCTCCGGCATGCTCGGGGTGACCCTGTTCGGCCTGTTCCTGACCCCGGTGTTCTACGTCGCCTTGCGCAAGCTGGCGGTGCGCTACGCGCCGGCGGTTACGGCGTAGCAGGCAGCCCGGGGTGCTAAGACGGGCGCCCCGGGCCTGTCATTCTTGACCCCGATCAAGGGCATTTTTCTGTGGGCGTCGTAGCCTGGGAGCCACTCCCACCCGCGATCCGGGGAACGCCATGGCCAAGAACTTTCCCATCAGCCCCAAGCACCCCGAACGCATCTGCTGGGGCTGCGACCGCTACTGCGCGGCCAATGCCCTGGCCTGCGGCAATGGCTCGGACCGCACCATGCACCCCGCCGAGATGCTCGGCGAGGACTGGTACCTGCACGGCGACTGGGGTATCGAGCCGCCGATCGCGTCGGACAAGGCGCTGGACGAGGAGCGGTCCTGAACGGATGCCGTTGGCCGTACTTCTACTTGAAGTCCAGGGTGCCTGGCGGCACCGCGTAGTCCGATGACTGGCGCTCGGCGGCGAAGCGCAGGCTGGCCAGCAGCCCCGGCAGGCTCGGGTCCGGGTGCGGTTCGTCGCGCCAGCACATGCCCAGGGAGCCCACGGCGTTGAGTTCGAAATCCAGCGGCACCACCAGCTTGCGCCGGGTGAAGTGCTCGGCCACCCGGTCGGAGGCGATGGAGAGCATGTCGCTGTATTGCAGCAGCCACAGGTTGCCGATCAGCGACGAGGATTCGATGCGGTAGGGCAGCGGGCCCTGGCCGACGCTGGTCAGGGCCATGTCCAGCTTGCTGCGGATCGGCGTGCCCTGGGGCCAGACGATCCAGTCGTAGCCGTACAGGTCGGGCCAGCTCAGGCTCGCGCGCTCGGTCAGCGGATGGCCGGGGCGGCAGATCACCCGCATGGCTTCGTCATACAGCAGTTCGCTGTGCAGGTTGCTGCGCGGCGCGTAGTTGTCCAGGCGGCCCACCACCAGGTCCAGCTGCCCCAGCTCCAGGCGGTCGAGCAGGTGGTTCATGGTGCCTTCATGCAGTTCGACCTGGGCCCGGGGGTGGCCTTCGAGAAACTTCATGATCGCCGCCGGCACCAGGTTCGGCGCCGAGGCCGGCGAGGTGCCGATGGCCACCCGGTAGGAACTGCCGTCCTGTAGCGCGGCGAGGTTCTGCTGGGCACGGTCCATCTCACTCAGCACCCGCCGCGCATGCCCCAGCAGCATCAGGCCCTGGACCGTGGGCTTGAGGCCGCGGGCATGGCGCTCGAACAGCGGCGCGCCGACATCGTCCTCCAGCTCCTTGAGCCATTTCGACAGCGCCGGCTGGGTACTGAAGGTGGCGCGCGCGGCTTCGCTGACGCTGCCGGTTTCTTCCAGGCTGACCAGCAATTGCAGGTGCTGCATGCGCAGGCGGCGGGTCCAGTCGGCGGCCATGGGTATACCTCTACACGTATGGGTTGATCAGAAAATAGCATTATTCGGATATGCATGAGCCCTGAATAATCGCCCCCGCACCACCTGAACAATTCCAACAAACAGGGTGTACCGCCATGCCTTTGCCTTACCCAACTACCGTCCTGGGCTTGTCGCTGCTGGGCGCCAGCGCGCTCGTGCAGGCGCAGAACCAGGCACAGAACCAGGCCCAGAACCAGGCCGAATCGGCCGGCCTGATCGAAGACAGCAGTCTCAAGCTGACCAGCCGCAATTTCTATTTCAATCGCGATTTTCGCAGTGACCTGGGGCCCACCAGCCTGCGCGAGGAGTGGGCCCAGGGGTTCATTCTCGACCTGCGTTCCGGCTACACCCAGGGGATGGTGGGCGTGGGGGTGGATGCCTTCGGCATGCTCGGCCTGCGGCTCGACGGCAGCCGGCGGCGCTCGCCGGTGATGCTGATACCCACCGACAGCCACGGCAACCCAGAGCAGCAGTGGGCCGAGGCGGGCGGTGCGCTGAAGCTGCGCTGGTCCGCCACCGAGCTCAAGTACGGCGACCTGATGCCCAACAACCCGGTGTTCGCCATGGCCACGGCGCGGCTGTTGCCGTCATCCGCCCAGGGCCTGCAACTGCTCAGCGGCGAGTTGCCCGGATTGAACCTGGACGCCGGGCATTTCACCTCCGGCAACGGCGTCAACTCGACCAACCGCGACGGGCCGCTGAGCGCCTTCTACGCGCGGCTGGATGTGCGCCAGGTGGATTACCTCGGCGGTTTCTACCAGGCCACGCCGCGGCTCAAGCTCGGCGCGTTCAGCGCGGATTACCAGGATGTGTGGAAGCAGCACTTCGTCAGCGCCGAATACCGCTGGCCGATCGATGCTGCGCACGCGCTGAGCCTGGCATTGGCCGGTTATCACACCCGCGACAGCGGCAAGGCCCTGGCAGGGCCGATCGACAACAACGCCTGGTCGGCCAGCCTGGCCTATGCCTTCGGCCCGCACAAGCTGACCCTGGCCCGACAGGTGATCGACGGCGACGAGCCGTTCGACTACCTGGGCTTCGGCGCCATGCCCGGCGACGCCATCGGCTTTCTCGCCAACAAGTCGCAGAACGCCGATTTCAACCTGCCCCACGAACGCTCCTGGCAACTGCGTTACGACCTGAACCTGGCGGCGTTCGGCATTCCCGGGCTGAGCCTGATGGGGCGTTACCTGAGCAGTTCCGGCATCGACGGTTCGGGCTACGGGGGCGGCGCCTACGACCGTTTCAAGGCCATCGACGACGGCGGGCGCTGGGAGCGCGACCTGGAGGCGCGCTACGTGGTGCAGAGCGGGCCGGTGCGCGATCTGTCGCTACGGGTGCGCCAGGCGACCCTGCGTTCCGACGCCGCGGTGCAGCGCGCCGACCTGCCGGACCTGGACGAATGGCGGGTCATCGTCGAGTACCCGCTGTCCTTCTGATGGTATGTGTTTTTGGGTATGGAGCGATCCATAAATACCATTATTCGTGCATGGGTATCGGTTCGATAATCGCTGCCACACAACTCGCAAAGGTGTCCCATGAATAACAAGAGCGACGGGTTGCGCCAGGATTTCTATCAGCGCATTGATCGACACAATCTGTTCCCGCTGTGGGAGCAACTGCACAACTTGGTGCCCCAGCAGCCGGCCGGTGCCTGTGTCGCCGCCCTCTGGCGCTACAAGGAACTGCGTCCCTATCTGAGTGAAGCCGGAAGGCTGATTTCCGCGCAGGAAGCGGTGCGCCGCGTGCTGGTGCTGGAGAACCCGGCGCTGCGCGGCCAGGCCTCGATCACCTCGAGCCTGTACGCCGGCCTGCAGTTGATCCTGCCCGGTGAAATCGCCCCCAGCCATCGCCACAGCCAGTCGGCCCTGCGTTTCGTGGTCGAGGGCCGCGGCGCGTTCACCGCGGTGGAAGGCGAGCGCGCCACCATGGAGCCGGGGGACTTCATCATCACCCCGTCCTGGGCCTGGCACGACCACGGCAACCCCAGCGAGGCCGAAGGCGGCGAGCCGGTGATCTGGCTCGACGGCCTGGACATTCCCCTGGTGCGTTTCTTCGACGCCGGTTTCGCGGAAAACCACGAGGTCGCGGAGCAGCCGATCCTGCGCCCGGAAGGCAACAGCCTGGCGCGGTTCGGCATGAACATGCTGCCGGTGCGGCATCAGGTCGACTCGCACACCTCACCGATCTTCAGCTACCCCTACAGCCGTACGCGCGAGGCCCTGGACACCCTGCTGCGCCAGGAGCAGATCGACCCCTGGGACGGGGTCAAGCTGCGCTACGTGAACCCGGCCACCGGCGGCTGGCCGATGCCGACCATCGCCACCTTCATGCAGATCCTGCCGCGCGGTTTTCGCGGCCAGACCTACCGCAGCACCGATGCCAGCGTGTTCAGCGTGGTGGAGGGGCAGGGCAGCGTGTTCATCGGCGCCGAGCGCTTCGATTTCGAACCCCGCGACCTGTTTGTCGTGCCCAGCTGGGCGCCGGTGCGTTTCCAGTGCGAGCAGGAGTGCGTGCTGTTCAGCTTCTCCGACCGTCCGGTGCAGCAAGCGCTGGGCATCCTGCGTGAATCCCGCGAGACCCCTTGAACCTTCCGCCCAGACTTTGGAGCCGACCATGACTCATGTCGTTACCCCGCCTGCCATCACCGCGTTGCCGATCAATGGCAGCCGCGACACCTTTCCCGTGCGCCGCGTCTACTGCGTCGGCCGCAACTATGCCGCCCACGCCCGGGAGATGGGTTTCGATCCGGATCGCGAACCGCCGTTCTTCTTCTGCAAGCCGGCCGATGCGGTGGTGCCGGTACAGAACGGGCAGACCCTGGAGCTTGCGTACCCCGCCGAGACCAGTAACTACCACTACGAAATCGAGCTGGTGGTGGCCATCGGCAAGGGCGGTCGCGACATCTCCCGGGAACAGGCCAACGAGCACGTCTGGGGCTACGCCGTGGGCCTGGACATGACCCGCCGCGACCTGCAGATGCAGGCCCGGGAAATGGGCCGGCCCTGGGAGCTGGGCAAGGCCTTCGACCAGTCGGCGCCGATCGGTGCCCTGACCCCGGCCGCGCAGCTGGCTGGCCTGGAACACGCGGTGATCTGGTTGCAGGTCGACGGCCAGGACAAGCAGCGCAGCGATATCGACAAGCTGATCTGGTCGGTGCCGGAAACCATTGCCTACCTGTCGCGTTTCTTCGAGCTGCAGCCGGGCGACCTGATCATGACCGGCACCCCCGAAGGCGTCGGCCCGGTAGTGGCCGGCGAGCTGATGCTGGGTGGCGTCGAATCCCTGGGCGAGCTGCGCGTGCGGGTTATCTGAGCCTTTTCCTTCCTTGCTGATGCGGCCCGGGCGCAGGTCCGGGCCGCTGGAGTTCGATCATGTCTTCCACTGATAACAACAACAGTGTGGATGTACAGGATTTCATTGACCGGCAGCCGGTGGCGCCGTTCCAGTGGCTGATTCTGCTGTTGTGTTTCCTGGTCACCGCGCTGGACGGGCTGGACACCGCCGCGGTCGGTTTTATCGCCCCGGCCTTGCGTGAGGAGTGGGGGCTGAGCCCGGCCCAGCTCAACCCGGTACTGGGCGCGGCGCTGCTCGGGCTGATGCTCGGCGCCTTCGCCGCGGGGCCGCTGGCCGACCGCCTGGGGCGCAAGACCGTGCTCTTGTGGTCGGTGCTGTTCTTCGGCGGCTGGAGTGTCGCCGCGGCCTTCGCCGGCAACCTGGAAACCCTCACCGTGCTGCGCTTTCTCACCGGCCTGGGGCTGGGCGGGGCGATGCCCAACGCCATCACCCTGACCTCGGAATACTGTCCGCAACGGCGCCGTTCGCTGATGGTCACCAGCATGTTCTGCGGCTTCACCCTGGGCTCGGCCCTGGGCGGCGTGGTCGCGGCGCACCTGGTGCCGCTGCACGGCTGGCGCAGCGTGTTGCTGCTGGGCGGGGTGCTGCCGTTGCTGCTGGTGCCGGTGCTGATCTGGTGGTTGCCGGAGTCGGTGCGCTTCCTGGTATTGCGCAAGGCCCAGCAACGCGAGCGGGTCAGCGCTATCTTGCGGCGCATCGGGCCTTTGCCCGAGGGCTGGAACGGCCGCTTCGACCTGGGTGACGCGGGGGTGGTCGGGGCCAAGCCGGTGTCGCCGGTGCGGCTGATCCTGCGCGGGCACCTGAGCCGCGGCACCTTGCTGCTGTGGTCGGCGTTTTTCATGAGCCTGCTGATCATCTACATGATGACTAACTGGCTGCCGCTGCTGATCAAGGACACCGGCCTGAGCCTGAGCCAGGCGGCGCTGATCAGCGCGATGTTCCAGATCGGCGGCACCCTCGGCGCGGTGAGCCTGGGCGCCAGCATGGATCGCCTCGACCCCTGGCGGGTGCTGACCCTGGCCTATCTGTGCGGCGCGGGTTTCCTCTGGGCCATCGGCCAGTACTACCAGTCGTTCTACCCGCTGGTGCTTTGCGTGGCCGGCATGGGTTTCTGCATCAGCGGCACCCAGGTCGGCGCCAATGCCCTGGCCTCGGGTTTCTACCCCACCGCCAGCCGTGCCACCGGGGTGGCCTGGGCCCACGGGGTCGGGCGCATCGGTTCGATCACCGGCACCCTGGGCGGCGGGGTGATGCTCAGCCTGGGCCTGGGGTTCAACGACATTTTCAGCCTGCTGATGGCCCCGGCGCTGATCGCCGCCGGGGCGATGTTCCTCATGGGCCGCCGTTACCGCGCGGCACCGGCTGCGCCAGCCTTGGTCGAGGCCCCGGCGCAGCCCTGATTTCTTGTTCGATGTGCCAGGAGCGCAGCTATGCAGCTTTACAGTTTCTTCAACAGTTCCACTTCGTACCGGGTACGCATTGCCCTGGCGCTCAAGGGGCTGGCGTTCGATTGCCTGCCGGTCAACCTGCGCCAGGGCGAGCAGCGCGCGGCGCAGTACCTGGAACTCAATCCCAGCGCCAGTGTGCCGCTGCTGGTGGACGACGACGGGACCAGTCTCAGTCAGTCGCTGGCGATCATCGACTACCTGGATGCCTTGCATCCCGAGGTATGCCTGATTCCCCAGGAGCCCCTGGCGCGGGCGCGGGTGCTGGAGGTGGCCAACCTGATCGGCTGCGACATCCACCCGATCAACAACTTGCGGGTGCTGGCCTACCTGCAGAACCGGCTGGGGGTGAGCGTGCAACAGAAAAACGATTGGTACCGACACTGGGCAGAGCAGGGCATCGAGGCCCTGGAAAGCCTGTTGCAACGCCATGGCCAGGGTTCGTTCTGCTTCGGCGAACAGCCGACCCTGGCCGACTGCTGCCTGGTGCCCCAGGTGGCCAACGCGCTGCGCATGGGCTGCGACCTGGAACGTTTCGAACTGACCCTGGCGATCCATCGGCATTGCCTGGGTCACCCGGCGTTCCAACGGGCGGCTCCGGACCGGCAGCCGGACTACATCCCCTGATTTCCATCCCCTGACCGCATCGCATCACAGAGGTAGCGTTAATGAACCACGAAAAACAACAACAAAAAGTCATCATCGTCGGTGGCGGCATCGGTGGCCTGGCCGCCGCCCTGGCCCTGACCCGCCAGGGCATCCGCGTACAACTGCTGGAACAGGCCGAACAGATTGGCGAGATCGGCGCCGGCATCCAGCTCGGGCCCAATGCCTACGCGGCCCTGGATGCCCTGGGCGCCGGCGAGGCGGCGCGACGCCGTTCAGTGTTCACCGACCACATCATCATGATGGATGCGGTGGACGCCGGCGAAGTGCTGCGCATCGATGTCGGCGTGGCGTTCCAGCAGCGTTTCGGCAACCCCTATGGGGTGATCCACCGCGCCGATATTCACTTGTCGATCCTCGAGGCGGTGGAGCAGGACCCGCTGATCAGCTTCCAGACCTCGACCCGGATTACCAGCATGGACCTGCAAGGGCCCGGAGTGACCCTGATCGACCAGCATGGCCAGCGCTACCAGGCGGACGCGGTGCTGGGCTGCGACGGCGTCAAGTCGGTGGTACGCGAGCAACTGCTGGGCGATACGCCACGGGTGACCGGGCATGTGGTCTACCGGGCGGTGGTCGACGAGCAGGAGATGCCCGAGGAACTGCGGGTCAACGCCCCGGTGCTGTGGGCCGGTCCCCGTTGCCACCTGGTGCACTACCCATTGCGTGGCGGCCAGCAGTACAACCTGGTGGTGACCTTCCATAGCCGCGAGCAGGAAGAGTGGGGCGTGCGCGACGGCAGCAAGGCCGAGGTGCTGTCGTACTTCCAGGGCATCCACCCGAGCCCGGCCCGGCTGCTGGAAACCCCCAGCTCCTGGCGCCGCTGGGCCACCGCCGACCGCGAGCCGGTGGCGCGCTGGGGCCAGGGCAACGCGACCCTGCTCGGCGACGCCGCCCACCCCATGAGCCAGTACCTGGCCCAGGGCGCCTGCATGGCGCTGGAAGACGCGGTGACCCTGGGCGAAGCGGTCAGGGCCTGCGGCCACGACCTGCAGGCGGCGTTCCGCCTCTACGAATCGGTGCGCATCCCCCGCACCGCCCGCGTAGTCTGGTCCACCCGGGAAATGGGCCGCCTCTACCATGCCCAGGGCGTCGAACGCAGCGTGCGCAACAGCCTGTGGGAGGGGAGCAGCCAGGCGCAGTTCTATGATGCGGTGCAGTGGTTGTATGGGTGGAATGTCGATAATTGTCTGGGGGCGGGGGTAAACGGAGGGCGTAGATCGCCGTTGTTTAAGCCGCTGCCTGAGCCCCGCAGGTAACGCCGTAACCCTCAATCCCTGGTCAACCCCGGTGTCTGGTCCGGTGCATCGCTGCGCAGGTCCGGGTGGTCGCGTTCGCGGAAGCGGCGCAGTCCTTCCAGGGTTTCCGGCTGGTGGATGGAGCGGTTGAAGCACTCGGTTTCGATGCGCAGGCCGATCTGGAACATCAGCAGGACCAGGCCGATATTGCCCAGGGTCTCGATGCCCAGGCGGATGGCCGTCGGAAAGACCGCCGTATGCCACTGCGCGCCGAGGACCAGCAGCAGGCAGGGGCCCAGCAGGGTGCCCACGCAGATTTCGCCGATCACCCGCGACTGCCCCTTGGGGAGGGGCGCGGGGCCTGTGTCGCTATCGCTGCCGTGCTTACCGACGGACGGCGGCAGACGGCGAGCCGGGAACTATCGGAAAAGTTCTAAAATCAGAGACTCGATCCGATGGGTGACATTCGGCCCGACAGTATCGGCGATACCCCCAATCAGCGGCTGCGCACGGATTCTTTCATGGACGAACGATTACCCGAAATACCCGGCTATAGCCTGCATAGCCGGCTTGGCCAAGGCGGGATGGCCGAAGTCTACCTGGCAACCCAGGAGTCGCTGCACCGCAAGGTGGCGGTGAAGATACTGCTCAATGCCAATGACGAGGCGTTCAGCAAGCGCTTCATCCGCGAGGGACATATCGTCGCCTCGTTGCACCACCCCGCCATCATCACCATCCACGACATCAACAGACTGGCCGATGGCCGCTATTACCTGGCCATGGAGTTCGTCGGCGGCGGCGACCTGGCCCGGCACAAGGGCGAGGTGTTCGAGCCGAGGCGCGCCCTGGATATCGTCCGGCAGATTGCCACCGGCCTCGCCGTGGTGCATGAGCAGGGTCTGATCCACCGCGATATCAAGCCGGCGAACATCCTCTTCCGCAGCGACGGCACGCTGGTGATCACCGATTTCGGCATCGCCAAGGCGCTGGAGATGGACAGCGAGCTCACCGGGCTCGGCATCGCGGTCGGCAGCCCGGCCTACAGCAGCCCGGAACAGGCGCAGTGCCAGCCGCTGGATATCCGCACCGACATCTACAGTCTGGGCGTCATCCTCCTGGAGATGCTCATCGGCACCAATCCGTTCCGCGGCGCCAGCTATACCCAGACCGTGATGAACCAGGTGCAGATGCCGCCGCCGAGCTTGCCGGCGCACATCAGCCCGTACAAGGCGGTGCTCGAGCGGATGCTGGCGAAGGATCCCAACCAGCGCTTCGCCGACTGCCAGGCGCTGCTGCAGGCACTCGATGAGCTGGACCAGCCAGAGCAACCGGACGAGCCCAGCGAGGTGGAGCTGGAATCTACCCGCTTCGCGCCGGCCCTGATCGATCCTGCGCCGCCCCAGGCCGAGGCCGAGCCCGAGCCCGCCCGCCGGCGCAGCCCGAACAGGCGCCTGGCGCTGTGGGCACTCGGCAGCCTGCTGCTGCTCGGCGCTGCCAGCGGCACCGGCCTGTACCTGCAGCCGCGGATCGAGATCGCCGAGCTGCTGACACGTGGCGAACAGCGCCTGGCGGCGGGCCAGCTGGTCGAGCCGGCGCAGGACAATGCCGAGTATTTCTTCAACCAGGCCTTGCAGCTCGACGAAGCCAGCGAGGAGGCCCGGCAAGGACTGCAACGGGTAGCCGCGGCGCGGATCGCCGGTTATCGGCAACTGGCCGAGCAGCGCATCGCCGAAGAACACCTGCTGGAGCCCGAGGATGACAGTGCGGTGTTCTATTACCGGCAGATACTCGGCCTGGCGCCGGGGAACGCCCAGGCGCTGGCCGGGTTGGACCAGGTGGCGCTGCTCTACGCCGAGATGAGCAAAAGCGCGTATGCCAAGGGCGATCGCGACCTGGCGCGGGCCTATATCAAGCATGGCCTGGAAGCCCGTCCGGACAGCCCCGAACTACTCGCAATCCGGGACCAGTATGAGAAGCGCACACGCAGTGGCCAAGCGCCGCGCCCGTCCGCCGCGCCGCCTTCCCCGCCGCCCTCGGCACCTCAATCGACCGACAAGCAGGCGGAACAGCCGAATGGGTTCAAGCGCCTGTGGAACAGGCTCTTTTGATGTGGCCAGGGCACGCGGAGCCGATGCCGAGACATAAAAAAGGCTATGTCCCAAATTACCTGGGCTGGCGCCGCATGCTGGAACCTTATCAGTAGGGCATTCGACCGGTTCACTGCATCCGGGAGGCAGTCGGGCGCACCCTGCAACAGGCTATTGGGACATAGCTTTGATAGCGGTTTTTTCCCAGAACTCTTGGTCAAAGGTTTGACCCTACAGCGTCATGGAGCTGCCCTTGGTTGAACCTGTGAAGCCGTATTTGTTTGCGCTGTTTGCAGCCGATGCATGAGCCGCACCGGTGACGCTATGGCCCTCAATCCTTGATCAACCCCGGCGTCTGGGCCGGCACATCGCCGCGCAGGTCCGGGTGGTCGCGTTCGCGGAAGCGGCGCAGTCCTTCCAGGGTTTCCGGCTGATGGATGGAGCGGTTGAAACACTCGGCTTCGATGCGCAGTCCCTCGGCCAGGGGCTGGCCGTAGCCGCGGATGAGCGCTTCCTTGTCCGAGCGCATGGCGGGCTGGGGCAGGGTGCAGAGCAGGTGCGCCAGCTCCAGTGCCCGTTCCAGGGAGCGGCCCTTGGCGACGACCTCGTTGACCAGGCCGATAGCCAGCGCCTCGCTGGCGGAAATGACCTTGCCGGTGAGGATCAGCTCCAGCGCCCGGCCCATGCCGACGATGCGTGGCAGGCGCTGGGTGCCGCCATCGCCCAGGCCGATGTTCCAGCGGCGGCAGGTCACGCCGAAGGTGGCGTGCTCCTCGGCGATGCGCATATCGGCGAAGCAGGCCCACTCCAGGCCGCCGGCGTAGGCCACGCCGTTCACCGCAGCGATCACCGGTTTGTAGATATCCGTCCAGCGGCTCGGGCCGATGATCCCGGGGCGCTCGCCGCGATTGTGCGCGGCAATCTCGTCCGGGGTGGTGGGCACCAGGTCGAGCGCCGCCTTGAGGTCGCCGCCGGCGCAGAAGGCCTGGTCGCCGGCGCCGGTGATGATGGCCACGAGGGCGTCCGGATCGTCGCGAAAACGGCTCCAGGCCTCGATCAGTTCCAGGTGGGTGGTGGGGCCGATGCAATTGCGTTTCTGCGGCCGGTTGAAGCGGATGATCCTGATCGGTCCCTGGGTTTCGTAGTCGATTTCGCTAAAGGCCATGGCCGCCGCACCTCCTGTGGTTGGCGAGGGATATCCATTGCCAGGCCAGGCTTTCGGGCACAGGCAAGGCACAAGCTGCGAGTGTAGCTTGTGGGGTTTCCTTGCCTCCCCGGTCGGTCGATGGTTAGCGATCGGAAGTCTGCAGCTCGCCTTTCGCCAGGGCGGCCGGGACGGGCCCGGTCCTGGCCAGGCGCCTGAGCAACGGGGTGGTCATCAGGGTGGTGGCGATGGCCACCATCAGCAACAGGAAGAACGCGCTCTGAGAGATCAGCCCCATGTCCAGGCCCACGGAGAGCACGATGATCTCGATCAGGCCACGGGTGTTCATCAACACCGCGACGCTGCGCGAGACCTCCACGGACAGGCCGGCCAGGCGTCCGGCGAGGTAGCAGCCGAGGGTTTTACCCAGCACCGCGGCGACGAAGAAGGCCAGCAGCCACAACCAGCTGTCGAGGGGCGCCAGGGCGCCGAGGTCCATCTTCAGCCCGGTGGCGGCGAAGTAGAAGGGCACCAGGCCGATGTTGACGAAGCCTTCCATGTGGTGGTGCCAGTGCTGGCGCTGCTCGCGCAGCAGCCAGCCGGCGATCAGCCCGCCCAGGGCGCTGTGCAGGCCGATCAGGGTGGTGATCCAGCCGCACAGCAGGGCGGTCGCCAGCATCAGCGCCATGCTCATGTCGGCGGCAGGGGTTGCGCTGCGTGTCGCGAGCAGCCGCGTCAGGGCGTGCAGCAGCGGGCGCAGGCCCCAGCGGGCGAGGACGAGGAACAGGACGATAAAGGTCAGCTGGCGCAACACCCCGAACAGCGAGCTGTCGCTGCTGGACAGGGCGACGATGAGGGTCAGCAGCACCCAGCCAATGATGTCGGTGATGGCGGCGGCCGCGATGCCCACCGTCCCGGCCAGCGAATGCTCCAGCCCCAGGTCGCTGATGATCCGCACCAGCACCGGCAGGGCGGTGATCGACAGCGCGATGCCGCAGAACAGCACGTAGCCGAGCCGGGGTTGGGCGGGAGCCAGGGCGCTGTGGGAGAGCAGCCCGACCATGGCCCCGAGGGCGAAGGCCAGGATCACCCCGCCGCCGGCCACCGAGAGGGCGGAAAAACCGATCTTGTGGTTGCCCAGGTGGTTGCTGTCGAAGCGCAGGCCGATCTGGAACATCAACAGGACCAGGCCGATATTACCCAGGGTCTCGATGCCCAGACGGATAGCCGCCGGAAAGACCGCCGCATGCCACTGCGCGCCGAGGGCCAGCAGCAGGCAGGGACCGAGCAGGATGCCCACGCAGATTTCGCCGATCACCCGCGACTGCCCCCAACGGGCCAGCAGCGCGCCGCACAACTGGCTGGCGATGATGATCACCGCCAGCTGGAAAAACGGCAGGGCCGAGAACAGTTGCTGTAGCGTCGACATGGCGTCCTCCGCCTATTTCACCGCGAACGAATCCGCGGCCGTGGTCAGGGCGCCCAACCGGCGCCGCGCCTCTTCGCCAAAGGGTTTCGAGCGCCGGCTCTGGGCATCGATCTGCACGATCACGGTGGTGGCCAGGGCCGCGCAGCGACCGTCCTGGAACAGCGCCTGTTCCAGGGTCATCGAGCTTTTGCCGAGGGTCGCGACCCGGGTGCCGATCTGCACCGTGCCGGGCCAGCGCAGTTCGGCGCGCAGGTCGAGCTCCAGGCGCGCGATGACAAATTCGCTGCCGGGTTCGGCGAGCGGCGCGTGCGGGTCGTAGATGATCTCCACCCGCCCGGTTTCCAGGAAAGTGGCGAACACCGCGTTGTTCACATGGCCCTGGCGGTCGGTATCGGCATAGCGGATCTTGTCCGAGGAACGGACGGCGAAGTCGTGCAGGGCGGGATCATTGGACATGGCGTGCTCCAGTCTCGAGGGGGGAAGCCAGGGTTGCCGCGCGCGCCAGCCCGCCAAAGGCGTCCAGCAGGCGTTCGCGCCAGGCATGCAGGATGTCGTTGGGTGCCAGCAGTTCTTCGCCGCTGGTGCAGCGCGCCCACATGAACATGCCGAACACAGAGTAGTCGGCGTAGGCCGGGGCCTCGCCGGCCAGGAAGGGCTGGCCCTTGAGGGTCTGGCGAAGCGGGGCCAGGACCTGGCGCAACTGCTCCAGGTGCTTGGCTTGCGGTGCCACCAGCTGTTCCAGCGAGGTGCCGAAGTGCGCTTCACGGGAGCTGCGGAAATATTCGCGGTCCTCGTCGGCCAGTTGTTCGTACACATCCAGCAGGATGATACGGGCCACGGCGGGCAGCAGCATGCTGTCGGCCCAGCGGTTGACGAAGCCCGCCAGCGCGATGGCGTCGCGGCTGCCGAACAGGGACGGGCGCTCGGGGTAACGCTGCTCCAGGTGCAGGGCGATGCGCCAGGAGTCGCTGATGCTCTGGTCGCCATCCACCAGCACCGGAACCGCGCCTTGCCGGGAAAAGGCGATGCGCGCCTTGTCGCTGAAGCGCCAGGCGATGCGCTGGCTTTCCAGCCCCTTGTGGGCCAGGGCCATGCGGGTTTTCCAGCAGTGCGGGCTGAAGCGCAGGTCCGGGTCGGCGCCGGCCAGTTCGTAGAGGGTCAAGGGTGCGCTGCTCATGCTTGCTTTTCCTTCGCTGTGGACTGTGGTTGCGCTCCGCTCATGCAGGTCGCTCATGGCGTGGGGCCTGGTGGCCTGGGTGTCGGCTGGCCGATGGCGCCCGGCAGCGGGCGCGGGCGTTGCGGCAGCAGGCTCAGGAGCATGCCGGCGGTCACTACCAGCAAGCCGGCGATGGCAGTGCTGTTCGCGCGCTCACCCAGCAGCAGGGCGGCCAGTACCATGGCCGTGCCCGGCACCAGCGCGGCGAACGTGGAGCCGAGCGACGCACCCAGCAACTGTACCGAGCGGCTGTAGAAGAACAGCGCCACCGTCGACACCAGCAGGCCCTGGTAGACCACCTGGATGCCGATATCCCAGAGCGGCGCCTGGAGAATCCGCAGCCCGCGGCCGGCCAGGTAGACCGGCAGGTACAGGACCATCGAGCACACCGAGACGATCGCCGTGGCGTGCAATGCATCGCTGCCGGACCATTTCGACACCAGGGTATAGATCGCCCACAGCAGGCCGCCGAGCAGGAACATCAGGTAGGCGTAGGGCGAGGCCTGGGCCCTGGCGAAACTGTGCCAGCCGGCCAGCAGCACGCCGCCGATGATCAGCGCGGTGCCGGCATTCGCCCGGGCGCCGAGGCGGGTGCCGAACAGCCGCGTGCTGATCAGGATCGACAACAGGATCATGCTGCCGGGGGTCACCACGGCGAACAGCTCCACCGGGGCCAGGGCCAGCCCCTGGGCCACCACCAGCATGTACGGCGCACCGATGCCGACGACCATCAGGCCGATGCTTGTCCAGCTCAGCCCCCGGCGGCCATGGCGGACCAGGTACGGCAGCAGGATCAGCCCGGAGACGCTGTAGCGGATGCAGGTGATGTCGTAGGCATCCAGCGGCGTGCGGGTCAGCCCCAGCCGGGTGACCACCGGGAATGCGCCCCAGATCAAGGCCGCGGCGAGGCCGCACAGAATGCCGGCCCAACGCTGTTCGGGACTGACGGAGAGCGTCATGGCGGGTCCTCGCTGCGGCGTCCCGGGGCTAGCGGTGGCCGATCTTCACCGAGCCGGCGTTGCCGCGCTTGCGCAGGTAGGCGTACTCGAGGTCGTTGAGCAGCATCTGCGCCCGGTTGATGTGGCGCGAGGCGTAGTTGAGGCTGGTGAGGAAGTGCGCCAGCTCCTCAGTCTCGGCGAAGTTGCCGTTGTCATGGGCGACCTTGGAGAGGTCCAGGTTGCGGCGGTTCTCCAGCTTGTCCAGGTAGTCGATGTCGATCACCCGGAACGCCGCGCCGATGCTCAGGCCACGGGCATTGAGCACCTTGTGCCATTCGAAGGGCGGGTTGATCAGCACGTCGCCCGGCTCGACGTAGACGGTGTCGGCCTCGTAATCGCCGCCTGGCGCTTCGCGGCCGCTGCTGGTCTCGAACATCAGGTCGTAGTCACGGAACTGGTCGCCCAGTTGGGGCGGACGGGTGCTCCACTTCTTGGTGCCGGCGATCATCACGAAGATGTTGAGGGTGGGGAAAATGTGCCAGTCGCTGCCCACCGCGCCGCGGGCCGGCTCGCCATATTCCTGGGTGCTGTAGCCGAGGAACATGTGGCCGGTGACTTTCCAGGCGTCGATGCTGAACCAGGGTTTGCTGAAGACGTGCTGCTTGACCAGGTTGAAGGCGTCCTTGCCCCACTCGTAGGGGTCGTTGTAGCTCGAGGAAATCGTGCCCAGGTGCGAGTAGACGTCGAGGTTGTGGGTGAAGATGTCGTCGAGGAATTCCTGCCCGGTGCCGACGCGGCCGGTGACGTAGTTGTAGTCCGAGGCGCCGTTCTCGTCGCGCATCGACACCGGCTGGTCGCCGGACTTGACCCGCCATTGCAGGTTTTTCCCCGAGCCGACCTGATCGAAGAACGACCGCTGCGCGAACTCCTCGCCGATGGGCGCGAGTTTGCGCAGCAGGGCGGGTTTGGTGAACCCCTCGGTGAAGCGCTCGACCTTGTCGCGGGTGAGCTCGCCCTTGTGCTCGGCGGGCTCGATGACATTGATGTAGCCATACTGGATACGACTGTTCGAAACCATTTCGAAGACTCCTTTTTCCTGACGTAAAAAGAGAAAACCGCTCGCGCCCACGACCGCTGTCAGCGGGCGTGACTGCGCAGTTGAAGCCGACTTCCTTCCGTGGCGCGAAACGAAAGTCGTGGACCAGTACATCAAGCATGCTTACCGCACAGCACCTATCGGCTATGATTGACAGGTGTGTCAAAGATCGCAGTGTTGGTATCTTTGACAAGGTTGTCAACAATTATGTGAGCAGTGATTTTTATGGCGGGTGTCAGGCAGTTTGACGAAGAAAAAGTGTTGTCGGCGGTCCTTGATGTGTTCTGGCGCAAGGGCTGGCAGTCCACCTCCATGGCCGACCTGGCCGAGGCGGCCGAGGTCCAGCGCGGCTCGCTGTACCACGCCTATGGCGGCAAGGAGGCGTTGTTCCTGCTGGCGTTCGAAGCCTACGCCACGCGCTTTTTGGGCAATGCCGCCAAGGCCCTCGAGGCCCCGGACGCCGAGACCGCGCTGCGGCGGTTTTTCCAGGTGGCGATCAGCAACATGACCAGCGGCACGCCGGCCAAAGGCTGCCTGACCACCAAGACGGCCACCGAAGCCGATACCATCGGCCCGCGCATCCAGCAACGCTTGCGCGACCTGCTGGACGCCCTGCAACTGACCATCAGCACCGCGCTGTCGGCCGAGCAGATCCAGGACGACCTGGTCCTGGCGCCGGCAGAAGCCGCGCAAGTGCTGGTCACCTTCACCCGCGGGCTGGCGGTGATGGAGCGCATCTATCAAGAACCGGAGCGTTTGCGCAGCACCGCCGATTGCCTGGTGCGGATGCTGGTGCCGAGCGTCCAGGCGCGGGCCTAGGCCTTAGGGTGGCTTACCGGACGTCACGTCCGAGCGACTGCTTCCAGTCCCGCAGCACCTCGATCAGGGCGCGCAGCTTAGGCGGGACGTGCCGGCGGTTGGCGTAGTACAGCCACATGGCCGGCAGCGGTTGGCAGGTGCCGGGCAGGACTTCCACCAGCTGGCCGCTGGCGAGGTCGGCGGCGATCCGTTCGCGAATGAACACATGGGCAATGCCCACACCGGCACGGGCGGCCTCGATCACTGCCTGGGTGTCGGTGCTGATAAAGCGCCCGGGCACATCCAGCTTCACCTCGTGCTGGCCGTCGTGCAGGTGCCATTTGTGCATCTGCCCGCTGCTGGGAAAACGAAAACGCACACAGGAATGCTGGCGCAGCTCGTCGATGCTGCGCGGTGCAGGGTGGCGCGCCAGGTACTGCGGGCTGGCCACCAGGGCGCAGTGCAGCGGCGGGGTGATCTGCACCGCGTGCATGCCCGGGTGCAGGGCGTCGGCCAGGCGGATACCGGCGTCGAGCTGTTCCTTGACGATGTCCACCAGCTGATCTTCGTAGCGTATTTCCAGGGTGACCCTGGGGTAGCGCTGGAAGAAGTCCTCGAGCAGCGGGGCGACGATCAGGTGCTTGGCCATGTGCAAGGCACTGATGCGCAGATGCCCCGAAGGTTCGCCCTGGGTTTCCCCCAACTCGTCCCGGGCCTGCAGCAGGCTGCGGTAGCCGGCTTCGCTGCCTTCGTGAAAACGCTGGCCGCTTTCCGTCAGGCTGACGCCGCGGGTGGTGCGATGGAACAGCCTGGTCTGCAGTTCGCTTTCCAGCTGGTTGATGGCCAGGCTCACGGCTGCCGGGGTTACGCCCAGCACGGCGGCGGCACGGGTGAAGTTGCCGGTCTCGACCACCGCCATGAAGAGGTGCAGTCCGGCCAGTGGATCGCGTCGGCTCATTGTTAGGAATACTTAATAGTCTTGTAGGGAGAATGCGGATTCTCTTAAAGCTACGAGCTTCATAGACTCTTTTCAACCGCAAAGGAGTCCCGCCATGCACTGGCCCGTCACCCTCAAACCCGCCCGGCAGATGCTCGACAAGGGCATCGCCAAAGCCATGCAGATGCAACTTTCGGTGTGCATCGCCATCGTCGATCAAGGCAGCAATCTGCTGGCGTTCGTGCGCATGGACGACGCCGTGCCGGGGGCGATCGACCTGGCCCAGCGCAAGGCCCGGACTTCGGCGCTGTTCCGTACCGCCAGCGCCGAACTCGGCGCCTTGTCCGGGCCGGGGCAGTCGCTGTGGTCGATCGAGCAGAGCAATGGCGGCTTGACCAGCTTTGCCGGCGGCCTGCCCATCGTCGATCAGGCGGGGCGCTGCCTGGGCGCCATCGGCGTCTCTGGCGGCACCGCGGTTGAAGACGAAATCATCGCCCGGGCTTGCCTCTGAGCTCTGGCCACCGACATTTTCCTGGAGAACCCACAATGTGCAAAAAACGTATTCTGGTCACCGGCGCCGGTTCGGGCTTTGGTCGTGCGGTGGCGCTGCGCCTGGCTGCCAATGGCCATGAAGTGATCGCCGGGGTGCAGATCACCCCGCAGATCACCGAGCTGCGCGAACTCGCCGACAGCCTGGACCTCAAGCTGCGGGTGGAGAAGCTCGACATCACTTCGGCCCGCGACCGCGCCTATGCCTGGCAATGGGACATCGACGTGCTGCTGAACAACGCCGGCGACGCGGAAACTGGCGCCATCGCGGAAATCCCCGTGGATATCCTGCGTTCCCAGTTCGAGACCAACGTGTTCGCCAACCTGGAGCTGACCCAGGGCTTCGTGCGGCAGATGGTCGAGCGGCGCAAGGGCAAGATCGTCTTCGTGTCGTCGATCGCCGGCCTGCTCACCGGGCCGTTCACCGCTGCCTACTGCGCCTCCAAGCATGCCCTGGAGTCCATCGCCGAGGCCCTGCACATGGAGCTGGCGGAGTTCGGCATCCAGGTCGCGACCATCAACCCCGGGCCGTATTCCACCGGCTTCAACGACCGGATGATGGAGACCTGGAAAAGCTGGTACGACCCGCAGAAAAACTTCACCGATCACTCCGGGCTGAAGTTCCCCTTCGAGCAATACGACCCCGAGGAAATGGTGGCGAAGATGGTCGAGGTGGTGGAGCGCGACGGCGGGCCGTTCCGCAACCTGCTGCCGGCGCACTTCGTCGACATCGTCAAGCAGGACCAGCAGGATGCCTGGACGCGCCAGCAGTCGTAGGTGCGCCTGCCGATCCCTTGCGGTCCCCAGGCGCATCCGCTGGAAGTGCCGGAGGACATGCAGGGGTTCGAGGCCGGCGTGGAGGAGGGCAATGGCATCAAGGAACGGTATGTTGCGTTGGCGTGCTGTTCAGCCGAACGTTACCTGCGACGCGAATTCCGGATAGTGGATTGTCATCTTTTCCAGGCATTGCCGCAGCAGCCGGGCATCCCTCGGCAAGCGCGTGGCCAGCCGGTCCCAGCCATGAAGTTGCAGCTGCACGGGCATTTCCACCAGGCCGGTGATGGCGTCCCAGAAGGCGTCCCAGTTGGCGCCGTACCAGTCGGGAAAGCCCAGGGCGTCGCGCAGGGTGGCGTGCAGTTCGGCGGTGCTGGCCACCGCGCTCAAGTCAATGTCCACCCGCTGTAGTCGGGTCATATCATGCACCTGCAAGATTTCTGGCGGCGCAGGATAACCCGGCTTGCCGTGATCGCTCAGCCCGGCAGCGCGCCCAGCTCAAGTTTGTAACCCACGCCGTACAACGACTGGATCGGGTCTTCCCCCGGGCAGGCCTGGGCCAGTTTGCGCCGCAGGTTGCGCACATGGCTGTCGACGGTGCGGTCGGTCACCACCCGGTGGTCGGAGTACAGGCGATCGAGCAACTGGTCGCGGGAGAACACCCGGCCCGGGGACGCGGCCAGGGTCTTGAGCAGGCGCAGCTCCACCGGGGTCAGGTCCAGGGCGATACCGTCGAACGAGGCGCGGTAGCGTTCTTCGTCGATCTGCAGGCGGGCCTGTGCGGCTGCCGTCAGTTGCGGGCTGCGGCGCAGGATGGCCTTGACCCGGGCCACCACTTCGCGCGGGCTGAAGGGCTTGCAGATGTAGTCGTCGGCGCCCAGGTCCAGGCCCAGCAGGCGGTCCACTTCCTCGACCCGGGCGGTGATCATGATGATCGGTACTTCGCTGAAGCGCCGCAGCTCCTGGCACACCTCCAGGCCGTCGCGCCCGGGCAGCATCAGGTCGAGCAGGATCAGCCGCGGTCGATGGGTACGCACGGCCGGCACCACGTCCAGGCCGTTGTCCAGACACAGGCTGGGGTAACCGGCGGCGTCCAGGTAGTCGCGCAGCAAGGCGGCGAGTTTCGGTTCGTCTTCGACGATCAGGATCGGTTGTTCGGTGCTCATGCTTCAGACCTTGCCGGGCAGGCGCAGGGTCAGCCACAGGCCGCCCAGGGGCGAGTGATCGGCGTCGAGACTGCCACCGTGGGCCAGGGCGATGCTGCGACAGATCGCCAGGCCCAGGCCGGCGCCGCCGCTGGCGCGGTTGCGCGAGGCCTCGCCACGGTAGAAACGCTCGAACAGCCGCGGCAGTTGTTCGGCCTCGACCCCGGGGCCGGAGTCGAGGAAGTCGACCCGCAGGTTGTCGCCCTCAGTGCCGGCGCGGATACGCAGCAGGCCGCCGGCATCGGTGTAGCGCAGGGCGTTTTCCAGCAGGTTGGCGAACAGCTGTTGCAGGCGCTTGGGGTCGGCATCCAGCGGCAATGGCTGCGCCGGCAGTTCCAACTCGACCTTGAGCCGGGCGGCCTGGCAGCGTTCCTGGAACATCGCCACGCTGGCTTGCAGCAGCTCGTTGAGCGAGCACTCGCTCTTGCGGTAGGTGAGGGCGCCGACATCGGCCAGGGACAGCTCGTACAGGTCGTCCACCAGCTTGCTGAGCATGGCCACTTCGCTTTGCAGCGACTGCATCGACTGCCGGTCGAGCTTGCGCACACCGTCCTCGATGGCCTCCAGTTCGCCGCGCAATACCGACAGCGGGGTGCGCAGCTCGTGGGACACGTCGGCCATGAATTCGCGGCGCATCTGTTCGTTGCGCTCCAGGGTGTAGGCCAGCTGGTTGAAGTCGCGGGCCAGCTGGCCGACTTCGTCGTTGGAGGCCTCGGCCACCCGATTGCTGTATTCCCCGGCGGCCAGGCGATGGGTGGCCGCGGCCACGCGCTTGACCGGGTCGAGCAGGGTGCGCGAGATCCACCAGGCGATCAGCATCGCCAGCAGCAGCGAGGCCACGCCCACCGCCAGGCTGGTGCGCAGCTGGTACTGGAAGAAACGTTCGCCGCCGGCTTCAGTGACGCTCTGGAAGGGTGAGACGGCCAGCCAGCCGACGGTGCTGCCGGCCACCTCGATCGGCCGCAGCAGGGCATCGTCGCCGATCGCCGCATAGCCGATCACCAGTTGCTTGTCGCGGTCCAGCAGGGCAATGCGAAACAGCGCGCCGGTGAGGTCCGAGGTCAGCGGCAGTTTCAGCTTGCGGATCTGCGACTGCTCCTTGGGCCCCGGGCGCATGAGGTCGAACCAGCGGTCGGGGTTGTCGCGGACGAACTCCCAGTTGCCTTCGCGCTCGTAGGCTTCTACCAGGCGCGGCAGTACCGGTTCCATGCGTTGCAGCGCCTGTTCGTTGAGGTAGCCGAGAAAGCCGCGGCCAAAGCTCCAGCTGGTGGCCAGGCCCATGCTCAGGATGACGAACAGCACGCTGGCCAGGACGGCGCCGAACAGTTTGGTGGAGATGCTCAGTTTCATGGGGGACGCGGGCTTGAGGAATGGCCCGCTCATTTAGGCCCCGGCGCGACAAAGATTCAAGGTCGCCGGGCAATCTTCAATTTTCCTGCACATTTGCTTCGCAGCATGGCGACAGGCCCAAGCCATCCCGTTTTGCAGAGGCATTTATGTCGACCAAACTTTTCGCCAAATCCATGGTGACCGCCGCGGTCATCGTTTCCCTGATGGTGCTGTTCGTGTTGAGCGGTTGCTCGCCAGCGGCGCCCGAAGCCGCCGCCGAGGTGCCCAAGGTCTCGGTGATCACCGTGCAGCCGCAAAGCCAGGCCCTGACCAGCGAGCTGGCCGGGCGTACCCAGGCGTTCCTGGTGGCCGAGATCCGTCCCCAGGTCGGCGGCATCGTCCAGCAGCGGCTGTTCGTCGAGGGCGCCGAGGTCAAGGCCGGGGACAGCCTGTACCAGCTGGACGCCGCCACCTACAAGGCGGCCCTGGCGGAAGCCCAGGCCAGCCTGGCCAAGGCCCGCGCCACCCTGAAGTCGGCCCAGGCCACCGCTACCCGCGATGCCCAGCTGGCGAAGATCGACGCCATCAGCCAGCAGGACAACGAAGACGCCCAGGCCAGCCTGCTGACCGCCCAGGCCGATCTGCAGGTGGCCCAGGCCGGTGTCGAAACGGCGCGCATCAACCTGGCCTACACGCGGATCAGCTCGCCCATCGGCGGGCGCATCGAAACCTCCACCGTGACCCCCGGCGCCCTGGTGGTGGCCAACCAGGACACGGCGCTGACCACCGTGCAGCAACTGGACCCGATCTATGTCGATGTCACCCAGTCCACCACCGAGCTGCTGCGCCTCAAGCGCGACCTGGCCAGCGGTGCGTTGCAAGGCAACGCGACGGATGAAGTGCCTGTCGGTCTCAAGTTCGACGACGGCAGCACCTATGCCCATGCGGGCCGCCTGAAATTCAGCGGGGTCAGCGTCAGCCAGGGCACCGGCACCGTGACCCTGCGCGCCGAGTTCCCCAACCCGGAACGCCTGCTGCTACCGGGCATGTACGTGCGGGCGGTGCTGGAACAGGCCCGGGACGAACAGGCGATTTTGATTCCGCAACGGGCGGTGAACCGCAGCGCCAGTGGCGTGACCTCGGTGCTGGTGGTGGTCGAGGGCAAGGTCGAGCAACGGCAGGTGACCATCGACCGCGCGGTGGGCAACCAGTGGTGGGTGACGGCCGGCCTCAATGCCGGTGACCAGTTGATCGTCGAAGGCGGGCAGAAGGTCCGGATCGGCGCCGCGGTGTTGGCGCAGAACAGCGGTAGCGGTACCCGCAGCCGTGTGCCCCAGGCACCGTCCACCGCCCTGGCGCAGGAGGGTTGAGCATGGCGCGCTTCTTTATCGACCGGCCGATTTTCGCCTGGGTCATCGCCATCGTCATCATGCTCGCCGGGGCCTTGTCCATCAGCCAGTTACCCCTGGAGCAGTACCCGGACATCGCGCCGCCGACGGTGCGGATCTCCGCCACCTACACCGGCGCCTCGGCCAAGACCGTGGAAGACTCGGTGACCCAGGTCATCGAGCAGCAGATGACCGGCCTGGACAACCTGACCTATATGTCGGCCACCAGCAGCTCGGCGGGCAGCGCCAGCATCAACCTGACTTTCGCCGCCGGCACCGACCCGGACGTGGCGCAGATGCAGGTGCAGAACAAGCTGCAGCAGGCCGAATCACGCTTGCCGCAATCGGTGCAGAACGAAGGCCTGACCGTGACCAAGGGCGGTTCGGACTTCCTGATGATCGCCGCCCTGGCCTCGGACAACGAAAGCGTCACCGGCACCCAGATCGGCGACTACATCTCCAGCACCTTGCTCGACCAGATCAGCCGTATCGATGGCGTCGGCGAGGTGCAGACCCTGGGCTCGGGCTACGCCATGCGCATCTGGCTGGACCCGGCCAAGCTGGAAAAATACGCCTTGATGCCGTCCGACGTCAGCACGGCATTGGAGGCGCAGAACACCGAAGTCTCCGCCGGGCAACTGGGCGCGGTGCCGGCGGTGCCCGGGCAGCAACTGAACGCCACCATTACCGCGCGCAGCAAGCTGCAGACCGAGGACGAGTTCCGCAACGTGGTGGTCAAGTCGTCCAGCGACGGCGCCGTGGTGCTGCTGAGCGATGTGGGGCGGGTCGAACTGGGCAGCGAAAGCTATGACATGAGCTCGGCCCTCAATGGCAAACCTGCCTCGGCCATGGGTATCCAGCTGGCGACCGGGGCCAACGCCTTGAGCGTTGGCGACGCGGTCAAGGCCAAGCTCAAAGAGCTGGAGCAGTTCTACCCGACGGAAATGCAACTGAAGAACGTCATCGCCTACGACACCACGCCCTTTGTCAGCCTGTCCATCGAGGAGGTGGTCAAGTCCCTCGGCGAAGCCATCGTCCTGGTGGTGCTGATCATGTTCCTGTTCCTGCAGAACCCGCGGGCCACCCTGATCCCGGCGATCACCGTGCCGGTGGTGCTGCTGGGCACCTTCGGCGTGCTGGCGCTGCTCGACTATTCGATCAACACCCTGACCATGTTCGCCATGGTCCTGGCCATCGGCCTGCTGGTGGACGACGCCATTGTCGTGGTGGAAAACGTCGAGCGGGTGATGGGCGAGCAGGGGCTGTCGCCCCTGGAGGCCACGCGCCAGTCGATGGCGGAAATCACCAGCGCGCTGATCGGCATTGCCCTGGTGCTCAGCGCGGTGTTCATTCCCATGGCGTTTTTCGGCGGCTCAACCGGGGTCATCTACCGCCAGTTCTCGGTGACTATCGTCTCGGCCATGCTGCTCTCGGTGCTGGTGGCCATGACCCTGACCCCGGCGCTGTGCGCGACCCTGCTCAAGCCCGCCGATGCCCAGGGGCACGGTCATGGGCCGCAGCGCGGCTTCTTCGGCTGGTTCAACCGCCATTTCGAGCGCAACGCCCAGGCCTATCAGCGGCTGGTCGGCGGCATCCTGCAACGCAGCCGCAGCAGCCTGCTGCTGTACGGGGTGCTCCTGCTGGTCATGGGCGTCGGCTATAGCAACCTGCCGACCTCGTTCCTGCCGGACGAAGACCAGGGCACCCTGATGGCGCAGATCCAGTTGCCGGTGGGCGCCACCGACAGCCGCACCCAGGCGGTGATGAAGCAGTTCGAGAACTACATGCTCGAACAGCCGGAGGTCGAGGCCTTGATCAGCATCAGCGGCCTGGGCATGGGCGGCAACAGCCAGAACACCGGCCGCGCCTTTATCAAGCTCAAGGACTGGAGCGAGCGCCTGGGCGCCGGCCAGGATTCGGCGTCGATTGCCCAGCGCGCGACCCTGGCGTTGGCGAGTATCGGCGATGCCAATGTGTTCGTCATGCAGCCGCCGGCGGTACGCGGCCTGGGGCAAAGCTCGGGCTTTGACCTGCAGCTCAAGGACCTCGGCGGCCTGGGCCACGACGCCCTGGTGGCAGCCCGCGAACAGTTCATCGAGTTGGCGAAACAGGATCCGCGCCTGCTCGGGGTCCGCAGCAACGGCCTGGACGACACGCCGCAGCTCAAGGTCAGCATCGACGATCGCAAGGCCGGGGCCCTGAGCCTGAGCACCAGCGACATCAACAGCACCTTGTCCACGGCCCTGGGCGGTACCTACGTCAATGACTTCCTCAACCAGGGCCGGGTGAAGAAGGTCTATGTGCAGGGCGAGGCCGCGGCGCGGATGCAGGCGGAGGACCTGGACCATTGGTTCGTGCGCAATGCCAAGGATGAAATGGTGCCGTTCTCGTCTTTCGCCAGCAGCGCCTGGAGCTACGGTTCGCCATTGCTCGAACGCTACAACGGCATCTCCTCCCTGGAGGTGGTGGGCGATCCGGCGCCGGGGGTGAGTTCCGGGGTGGCCATGGACGTGGTCGAGTCCATCGTCAAGCAACTGCCCGAGGGCATCGGCTATGAGTGGACCGGGCAGTCCTATCAACTGCGCCTGTCCGGCTCCCAGGCGCCGTTGCTCTACGGGATTTCGATCCTGTTCGTGTTCCTCTGCCTGGCGGCCTTGTACGAAAGCTGGTCGGTGCCGTTCTCGGTGATGCTGGTGGTGCCCCTGGGCGTGGTCGGGGCGGTGCTGGCGACCCGTTTCAGCGGCCTGAGCAACGACGTGTACTTCCAGGTGGGGCTGTTGACCACCGTGGGGCTGTCGGCGAAGAACGCGATCCTTATCGTCGAGTTCGCCAAGCACCTGCAAGAGCAGGGCGCAAGCCTGCTGGAGGCGACCCTGACCGCGGTGCGCCAGCGCCTGCGGCCGATCCTCATGACCTCCCTGGCCTTCATGTTCGGCGTGCTGCCCCTGGCCTTGAGCTCCGGCGCCGGTTCGGCCGGGCGCCGGGCCATCGGCACCGGAGTGCTGGGCGGCATGTTCAGCGCCACGCTGCTGGGGATCTTCTTCGTGCCGCTGTTCTTTGTGCTGATCCGTCGCCGCTTTACCCGGGTCTCCACGACCTCCACTCAACCCGCTGCAACAGGTGACGCATGATCAAGTTTCGTTGGGCCCTGATGCCTGCCCTGGCGCTGCTCGGCGGCTGCATCAACCTGGCACCCGAATACCAGCGCCCCGAGGCGCCGGTCGCCGAGCAATGGTTGCCGGGCAGCCAGTCGGGCAAAGGGGAGGCCGCTGCCGATATCCATTGGCAGCAGTTTTTCACCGACAGCCGCCTGGCGCGCTTGCAGACCCTGGCCCTGGCCAACAACCGCGACCTGCGCCTGGCCAGCCTGAATATCGAGAAGGCCCAGGCGCAGTACCGCATCCAGCGCGCGGCGTTGTTTCCGGCGATCGATGCCGGGGTCAGCGGCACTCACGCGCGCACGCCGGCTTCTTCCTCCAGCAGCGGTGTGGCCACCACCAGCCATGACTACAGCGCGCAACTGGGCCTGAGCAGCTATGAGCTGGATGTGTTCGGACGGCTGCGCAACCTCAAGGACGAGGCGCTGGAAGCCTACCTGTCGCTGGCCGAAACCCGGCGCAGCACGCAGATCAGCCTGGTGGCCGAGGTGGCCACGGCCTGGCTGACCCTGGCGGCGGACAACGAGCTGCTGCGTCTGGCCCAGGAAACCCTGCGCAGCCAGCAGGCGACCTACGAGCTGACCCAGCGCAGCCATGCCTTGGGCGGTTCTTCCGGATTGGCCCTGGCCCAGGCGCAGACCACCGTGGAGTCGGCCCGTGGCGACGTGGCGGTGTACGCCAGCCAGATCCTCCAGGACCGCAACGCGCTGCGCCTGCTGGTGGGCAGCGAGATTCCCGATGAGCTGCTGCCCGGCGCCAGCCTGCAATCGGCGGCGCTGCTGGTGCGGGTGCCGGACGAGTTGCCGTCCAGCCTGTTGCAGCGCCGTCCCGACGTGCTGGCGGCGGAACATACGCTGAAGTCGGCGAACATCGATATCGGCGCGGCGCGGGCGGCGTTCTTTCCCAGCATCAGCCTGACCGCCAACGCCGGCTCGGCGAGTTCGGCGCTGTCCGGGCTGTTCAAGGCCGGCAGCGGTGCCTGGACCTTCGCCCCGAGCATCAGCCTGCCGCTGTTCGACGCCGGCAGTAATCGCGCGACCCTGGACGCGGCCAAGGTCGAGCGCGAGATCCAGGTGCAGACCTACCAGCAGACCGTGCAGAGCGCCTTCAAGGAGGTCGCTGACGCCCTGGCCGAGCGCAGCACCCTGGACGAACGCCTGGACGCCCAGCAGGCCCTGACCGATGCCAGCCGCAAAAGCTTCGAGCTGGCCGACGCGCTGTATCGCGGCGGCTCGCAAAGCTACCTCGAAGCCCTGGACGCCCAGCGTTCGCTGTACAGCGCCCAGCAGGACCTGATCAGCCTGCGCCTGGCCGAGCAGAGCAACAGGGTGACCCTGTACAAGGTGCTGGGTGGGGGCTGGCAGTGAGCGCCGGGCCTACATCAGGTGGGCGGCGAAGCCTTGCTGGTCGGCGGCGATCTCCGGGTGCAGGGTGAGTTCCGGGATCCGGTAGGCGCCGGCGTTCTGCGGGCGGAAGGCGATGGGCGCGGTTTGTTCCAGTTGGTCCAGACGTTGTCCCAGTTCTTCGCAGATCGCGGTGAAACGCGCTTCGTCGATGCGCCCGGTGCGGTAGATCACGAAGGGCGGCAGCACGTCGAAGCCGGGGTAATAGAGGATGCCGTGGTGGATCGGGAACAGCAGGTCGTCCATCGGCCCGTTGATGCCCCGCGGACTATAGTGCGACTCCCAGCCGCCGGCGCTGACAATCAGCATCGCCCGCTTGCCCGCCAGGGTGCCTTCGCCGTAGCGATCGCCCCAGCGCGCATCCGAATGCTCGCCCACGCCATAGGCAAAACCGTAGGCGTAGACCCGTTCCACCCAGCCCTTGAGAATCGCCGGCATGGAGAACCACCACAGGGGAAACTGCAGCAGCAGGGTGTCGGCCCACAGCAGTTTTTCCTGCTCGCGGGCGATGTCCGCCGACTGCAGGCCTTCTTCGAACGCGCGCTTGGAATCCAGGGAGGGATCGAAGCGGCTGTTGTCCGGCCGGCCCAGGCTGTCGTCGGCATCCAGCGGCGCCTTCCAGTTCATCGCATACAGGTCCGAGATCTGGACCGCGTGGCCGGCGGCCTGCAGGCGCTTGATCGTGAAGTCCTTGAGCGAGCCGTTCAAGGAGCGGGGTTCGGGGTGGGCATAAACCAGCAGTACATTCATCACAGGGTCTCCAGTGTCGGGAGACAGCAGGATCGGAGGTTGCCAGGTATATTGGAAATGAATATCCAATATCCCAGGTATTGTCGTGAATAATTTAAGGCGCTTGGACATCAACCTGCTGCTGACCCTGGATGTGCTGCTCGCGGAGCACAACGTGACCCGCGCGGCGCAACGCCTGAACCTGTCGCAACCCTCGGTCAGCGTGCACCTGGCCAAGCTGCGGGAGATCTTCGGCGACCCGTTGTTGCTGCCGGGCCCGCGGGGCATGCGGCCCACCGCCAGGGCCGACGAGCTGCGCGAGCCGTTGCGCCGGGCGCTGGAAGCATTGGAGCTGGCGGTGTCGCCGGCCAGCCCGTTCGACCCGGGCGCGGCGGTCAATACCTGGAGCCTGTCGGCGTCCGACTACGGCGAGTCGACGGTGATCCTGCCGGCGCTGGCCGGCTTGCGGGCGGCGGCGCCCGGAACCCGGCTGGCTGTGCTCGAGCTGGAGCCCGGGCGTCTGGTCCGACAAACCGAGCAGGGCATCATCGACCTGGCCCTGCATACCAGCGAGGATTCGCCGCCAGGGCTGCGCCGCCGCGTGCTGTTCAGCGAGCGTTATGTACTGGTGGGCCGCGCGGGCCATCCACGGCTGCAACGGCGCCCGAGCCTGGCGCAGTTCGGCAAGCTGGAACACGTCATGGTGTCGCCCGATGGCGGCGGTTTTCATGGTGTCACCGACAGCGCGTTGGGGGAACTGGGCCTGACGCGCCGGGTGGTGCTGTCGGTCCCGCATTTCCTGTTTGTCCTTTCGGCGCTGGCGAACACTGATCTGGTAGCGATGCTGCCGTCGCGCCTGGTGCGCGACAACCCGGCGCTGAAAGTGGTCGAGCCGCCGCTGGAGGTCCCGGGTTATGAAATGGCCATGCTCTGGCACGAGCGCTGCCACCGCGACCCGGCCCACCAATGGCTGCGGGAGTTCATCGTCAGTTCGCTGTGAGCGGTGCTACGCCTCGCCCGGGGCCGGCGTTTCCCACGGCGCGCCCTGGGCAAAACACGACTCGATCCACTGCTTGAAGGCCTGGGTGGTGGCGCTGCTGAAGCGCGCGGAGGGGCGCAGCAGGTAGATCCCCGAGTCGCTGTCCAGTTGCCACTGCGGCAGCACTCGGACCAGATGCCCGGACGCCAGGTCCTGGTGCATCAGCCAGTCGCCACCGGCGAGGATGCCGACGCCGGCCCGGGCGGCGGACAACAGCGCCTCGTTGTCGTTGCTGTGCAGGCTGCCGTGGATGCGCACGCTTTCCAGCTGGCCCTGGTAGGTCAGGCGCCAGTCGGGGTAGGAGCGCAGGCCGGTAAAACCCAGGCAGTTGTGGCTGGAAAGGTCGGCAGGCACCAGGGGTTCGCCATGGCGTTGCAGGTAGGCGGGCGCGGCGCAGAGGATGCGCCGATGGGCGCAGAGCTTGCGGGCCACCAGTTGGCTGTCGGCCAGCTCGCCGATGCGGATCGCCGCGTCGAAACCTTCGCCGACTATGTCGACGAAACGGTCCGAATACTCGGTCTCCAGCATCACCCCGGGGTGGGCCAGGGCGAACTCGGCGAGGATCGGGCTGAGCCAGCGCCGGCCCATGGCGGCCGGCAGGGCCAGGCGCAGGCGCCCGCGGATCTGCGCGGCGCCCTGGGAGGCTTCGTGTTCGGCTTCGCTGATCAGGCTCGCTGCCTGTCGCAGGCGTTCGACCAGACGCGCGCCTTCGTCGGTGAAGCGCAATTGCCGGGTGGTGCGCTGCACCAGGCGAATGCCCAGGCGGCTTTCCAGGGCCGCCAGGCGCTTGGACAGCACCGAAGGGTGGCGTTGCAAGGCCCGGCCGGCGGCGGCGAAAGAGCCGTGCTCGAAGAGCGCCATCAGGGTGGCGAGTTCATCGGCCTGGCGACTGTCGAACAGATCCATGTGCCTGGGGTGCCTCGCTATGTGGCCAGAAGGGAAGGAAAAGATCGGCCTCAAGGTATCAGCACTATGGCTCCTTGCGCGCGTCCGTCGTGCAGATCGGCGTGGGCCTGGGCCACTTCGGCCAGGGGATAACGCTGCCAGATCCGCGGCTGGATGATACCCGCGGCGAAGGCGTACAGCACATCGGCGGCGCGCGCCTGGTACTCGCTGGCGCTGGCCGTGTGGGCGGCGAGGGACGGGCGGGTGAGGAACAGCGAGCCCTTGGCGTTGAGCGTGCCGACCTGCACCGCGTCCGGAGCACCCGACGTCGCGCCGAAGGACACCAGCAGGCCGCGGGGGCGCAGGCTGTCGAGAGAGGCTTCGAAGGACACCCGGCCGATCGGGTCGTACACCACATCGACCTTGTGCCCTTGAGTGACCTCGACCACTTGCTGGGCGAGGGTGGCGGCATCGAACACCAGCACCGCGTCGCAGCCAGCGGCCCGGGCCCGCTCGACGCTCTGCGGCTTGGACACCACGCCAATCACCGTGGCCCCCAGATGCTTGGCCCAGGGCACCATCAACTGCCCAAGGGCCCCGGCCGCGCCATAGATCAGCACCCGGGTGCCTGGGCCGACGGGGTAGGTGGACTTGAGCAGGTACTGGGCGGTGATGCCCTTGAACAGCAGCGCCGCGGCGGCGTCCGAGGCCAGCTCCGGCGGCAGCTTGACCAGGCGCTCGGCCGGGTACAGACGGGCGCTGGCATAGGCACCGAGGGGCCCGGTGGCATAAGCGACGCGGTCGCCCACCTGGACCTGGGTAACGCCAGGACCGATCGCCCTGACCAGCCCCGCGCCTTCCAGGCCGAGCCCGCAGGGCAGGGCAACAGGCACGGCGCCGCTGCGCTGGCTGAGGTCCAGCGGATTGACGCCGATGGCCGTCTGCTCCAGCCAGACCTCGCCGGCACCGGGTGCCTGGGCTGGCACCTGTTCGAACTGCAGAACCTGAGGGGCGCCGACTTGGTGAAGTTGTATGCGAGTGACCATGCTCGATCTCCTTGGAAACTTGGGGATGGGAACACGAGGATAGGGCTGTGCTACAGGGTCAACAATCAGGCCTGTTTGCATTTGACTGCTGCATCAGATGCAGTAGTTGAGCACCTTCGGAAGTCGCCCCCCATGCAGCAGGTTCACTGATGTTTTGTGGATTCAGAAGGGACATAGAAAGGATGGCGGGGTTGGAAAGTATCCTCGGGCCCGATGAGGATTAGCGGGGAACGGGACAACCGGGCCTGTCGCGTCCTGAAGTAAAGACTGGTGCTAAAGCATTGAATTATTTCATTTCTGTCCTTGACATGCCCTGCGAACAAGTCCAGAATTGCGTCCATTCCTGATTCAGGAACGCGAAAAACCCCTTAGAATTCAAAGGGTTGGAAGGTAGATTAAGATTAAGGTCAAGATCGGCCTTCCAGCTTCGAGTTGTACCTTTGATGCGGTTGTAAGGCATCGAAAGTTTGGCCGAGTAGCAAAATGGTTATGCAGCGGATTGCAAATCCGCCTACGCCGGTTCGATTCCGACCTCGGCCTCCAAACTGAAAACCCCGTAGATCAATGATCTACGGGGTTTTTTATTGGCTGGAAGAAAGTATCGCTTCCGCATGTATGGCTAGCGTGTCGGCTTTACGATCTCCCCAGCGCGCCGATAACTCTTTTTGGTGATGGCCTCTTTCGAGTGTCCAGGCAGCCGACTGGCGTGGCCAATATCTTCGATTTTGCTTGCCGCCTTGGGACGAATATCTCTGAACTGGAACGTTCTGATTTTTTCGGCAAGGGCCAAGTTGCCTTCGAGGCCAGCCTTCTTCGCCGCACAATCTCTCGCTTATCCCATCTATTGCGCAACATCGCGTAGCTCATCCTCAAGCCGTTCAGGTTGGTGATCAGCCTTGACGTGTGAATTCCCTGCAGGGGCCGGCGCTCAAGTAGTGCCTCAATGAAAGTGCCAAGTCTCGTCTGCTTGCCGCCTTCCTGAAGCCGAATGCGCAGGCGCTTGATGCAGGAGCGAACTGGCGGTGATCAGTGCACGGCCACCACCACAATCATCGATCAGGAGTTGGGGCTATGAGTGCGCTGGAGGACCAAGGAAAAGTACAGGAGCTGGACGAGTGTGCAGGAGCCGAAAGTGTGCACTGTGCGGGTAGGGGGGGGCGGTGGAGGTGCCTTGTAGGGTGCTCGAGGTTTCAGTACCGAAGTTCGCCACGGCAGGACTAAAGAAAGCAGGTTCGCTTGAGGTGAGGGTGCTGCTGGCTGAGCGCTGGCAAAGGATTGGATATGAGGTGGAGTTGGTGTCGGTAGTGACGGTTTGTAAGTGATGGAGGGTGGTCGATTTGTTCGCTGAAGGAGGCGAGAGCGAACTGGTATTTAAATTTAGAGGAGGTGCAATCACACAGAGAACATTGCTGGAAGAGGTTCAGAAAATGGCTTTTCAATTGCTAATTGATAGCGGATATCCTAAATGTCGCGTAAGGCTGTTATGCATAAGTCAGTAGCTTTTATCCTACGCTGAGCATGTTGGTGGTCGCACATGATTGCAGGTGCTTGTCTTTGGTTAAGTACTTGCTAAGTAGCTCTGCTGCACTATCGTAAAGTCTAATAAATTGTATCGAGGCAAATGCTCTGAGTTGGTGTGTTGGTGGTTTCTAACTCGACTGCATACCCAAAGCCAAGGATAGGTGTTGGACAGCCAGCGGTTGCTGGCTGATAGTTGGTGGCTGTCAATACCGGCAGTCGCAATTTAATAGTGTGGAGTTCGTAATGGAGCCAAGTAAATTTTACCAGACAGCAGCAATTTATCCGTCTGAAGATCTAAAAAGAATTTTGTCCGAGGTTACTAAAGTGGTAGCCCTTGAACAAAGTAAAGCTGTAACGGCGAAAGCAGGGGCGCGAGCAGATATTCGACCAAGAAGCACTTCTGCAATTAATGAGAACTTAATTTCTCTTCCTGAAGTTTCTCCAAAAGAAAGGAAGATGGTCGAGTATACTCTGCTCTGGATCCAACGAGTTACGCTAGGTATTGCGAAACAGAATGGATGGACTGAGCAAGATTGGTCTGACATTACGAAGAGGAACTCCCCAGAGTTTTGGGGGTTTGTTACCTCAGCTATTGTTGAATGGACGCAGTGGGCGTTGATTAGCTACAATAATCAACAGGTTGTAAAACAGGAGAATAATAGCGGCAAAATTGAATTGTATAAAATCGTTCAAACCGCCGTTGGCTTGATTTTGGGTAAAAGTGCCAGTGATGCTATGGCTTTGTTTGCGGAGCAAATGGCGATTGATACTAGCGTGCCAGTAGATAACGTTGGTACCTTTTTTTGGAATAATAAGTTTAATAAGCGAGAGTCGTCTCAATGGGCAATTGGGCCGGTGATACGCGAAGATAGTGGTTATCTGAGTACAGCTTATGCCTATACCTATATGACGTATACGCAGAACAGTTGGAGGGCTTTATTTATTCAGTCCGATTACGAGTCATTTGACCTGCTTGTTAAAGGTTTGGCGATCAGGTTTTTTGAATCAGGCTGGGATCTTGTTTCTGATGCGGTTTACGAAAGACTGAAGGATTTGTTGGAAGAGTCCATTGAGGATGCTCCATTTCCATAGGTCTCATAGAAGGCTCAAGGGGTTGTATTTAGAGTGAATTAGCTTGAGCTGCGATATATTGATCGGCGACGTTTTTGAGTTGACTGCTTTCGTCGCTGATCAAGACAAAAGATGGTTAGTTGATCGATGGCTCTTATTTGTTCCGCGACCTGGCTCCACATATCCCCACCTCAAAACCCGCACGAAACGATTCGGCCGATTCGCCCTGTTGAAGAGCACTATCTGCTCGGTACGCTTCTTGGGTGTGGAGGCAATAGGTAGAGAGAAGCCGATCCGCGGAGACCTGAATATCCGTAATGAGATGTGTGAAACCATGAGTCGCGATAGCAACATAGCAAGGATCCGACCGGCAATGCCGCTCGATACTGAGTTGCTTCTGCCGTTGATCAATGCGTTTCTGTCCGGGATGTCAGCCAACACTTTCATGCTGAGCGGTATCGAAGAGGTAGATAGGCGCCTGTATACGCAGTCGTGGTACTGCAGGCCAGGTTAGGGGGATTGTGTTCAGTCGGAAGGGTGCCGGAGGAGGGAAAGTCATTTCCGCACAGGGATATAGCCCCCCGCGTAGATTGCGGGCTCCAGCCACAGAAAAGATTGCTGCGTGCGGATTGCAAATCCGCCTACGCCGGTTCGATTCCGACCTCGGCCTCCAAACTGAAAACCCCGTAGATCAATGATCTACGGGGTTTTTTATTGGCTGGAAGAAAGCAGGCTTGAAGCGTAAGGAGCGGTGCCTGCGCCGCGATTATCAGCCGATATGGCCGCAGGCCAATCTTCATTTATGCAGTGAAAAGCCTTATGGCGGCCTGCCGTTCGAGGCCTACCCGATGGGCCTTTTGAAGCCCCTCAAAGTCTGCCTCGAAAACCAGCATTGGCTAGCCAGACATGTGTTCGACTGGCGGAGCCTCCTGTCGTTGGTTCGAAGGAGGCCAGCAGGATAGCGAGCGGGAAGGGTTACCGGTAATCCATAAACACGGTCATCGCCCCCTTTACCGTTCCCGGTTTGGCGACTGTGTCGGTTCTGATGTAGGACGCCTGCATCGGAATGACAAACGAGCCACCTGCCGCCTTGCTGTATCCATCGACCGTTATCGAACTCCCCATGGTTGCTGGAGCGCCCTGGGCGTTTTCGACCCGGATCTTTATGCCGCTCGCGGTCGAGCCGCCAGCAAGCGGCAACACCCCTGGCGAGTTCGCAATCACGCCGCCAACCGGGTCAAGGGTATAGCCAATCCGGTTATAGCCCTTGGGACAGTTGTTGACCTGTATCTGGAAACTCTGGGTGCCGGCTGTCGAGCCGACGCGCTCCAGGCGCTGAATCAAGGTTTTAGGTAGCTTTACCGTCTGGCTCGGTACCGAGCAGGTACCGTCGATAGGGGTGATAGTGCCCTTCAGGTAGATTCGAAAATCGAAGTTCTCTACTGCTCTGAGCTGGTAGTAATACGGTGAGGTGTGGACGCCCGCAAGGGAGCCGCCTTTATTTTCCCGACCGTCGCCAAGTAACTGTACTTCGATTGGCCGCGTGACCGTTTGCTCTGGATATGAAGTTCCGTAGGCTCTTCCATTGATCAACAAACGAGTCGATATGCCCGAGACATTCGTGGTGAGTACTGTTGCGTATGAGGAGGTCCCGCCGCCATCTGGGTAGGCGAGAACGTGGGTGATTTTGCAGCTCGATCCGCCGCATAGCTGCTGCGGAGTAATGTAATGTCGAGCCACTATGGTGCCGTTGGCCGTGTTCTTCGGAATCGAAAGCTCCTGCCCGAATGCTGTTACATCCGCCTTCGCGGGCGGTGACACGGCGAGGGCCGTGAATGTTATTACGCACAGTTGCGGCACGATAAATATTGCGCTGAAAATTCTTTCTGCTGTGGTCTTCATTGCCTGTTTCTCTCTGATCGACCTTGAATGCAGTTCGTGGGTGAATCGCTCTCACGCACCCTTGGCTCCATTCGTTCGGAAATGATTTTTGTTGGCTGCAGATCGTTGGCGAAGTGTGTACGCCACCAAGAAGTGATGTTCAGCCGATAACTAGATGTGGGGTAAGCAACAAACAAAGCGTCCTGGTCTTTAACTATGCTCAGCTGGATATGTCGCCTGAGTGCTGTACCAGTACGCCATCGTCGTTGATGCTTTCGAACTCGATTTTTGTTGCTCCGCCTGGAGCCAAGGAAGAAGCCCCCTCGATCGCGAATGATTGGCTTGAGTAGGGGGGCAGCATTTCTACGGGAATCGGATAGTTGTTCGAACCGCTCTTGAGGTTCACCGAGCTGAAAGATATGTGAAACGCTGAGTCATTCCTGACTTCCAGGCCCGGCTTGCCATCCTTGGGCACCATGCGCCATTGCAACCTGGATGGGGCCTGGCCAACGTCGCCTGGCAAGTCGGCGGGCCGGTAAAACAACTTGATGCGCTGGCGCACGGCAATCTGCAGGATGTTTTCATCCTTCGACTTCTGGGGAACTTCCTGCACGCTCAACCAGAACACCGACTCCCTGTCCGCTGGAAGTCCCGCGCCTTGATACAGAACACGCAACTGCTGCCGGGCGTTCCCGTTCAGGCGTTTCAGGGGAGGGGTAAGGGCAAAGGGTACGTCCTGATCGGTGCTGGTGCTGAAGGGCTCGATCCAGGATTGGACCATGAAGGAGGTCGACTCATCGTTCAGCATTAGAACGGAAGCTTCCTTCTTCGGCGCAACCAGTACCACTCGGTTTACCCCCAATGAGATGCCGGCATGGGAGGGCACGGCAAACAACGACAGAAAACCGGCAAGCGCGGCACTCACGGCAAGGTACTTTTTCATGAATTTTCTCGAGAAAACTGAAAGAGACATCGATGTGCCTCTTCCTTGTGGAGTGTTCATAAGCCAGTGCGACGGGTTGTGGGGCTTTCGCCGCATGTCCTGATAAGTACCCGGGCATACTAGTGGCGTTGGATTTCCCCAGGTATCAGTCGATTCTTAAAACGCTTCCGGCCCCATCCAGGGGGCATAGGGGTAGAAGTGCACAATCGGGGCGAGCTTGCCTTCAGCCGCACATCGTATTCAACGAACCTCTGAAGCCTGGTGCTTTCGACCGAATACAACCCTGGAGAAGCGATTTCGCCGGTTCGGTTGCAACCTCGACCTGCAAACTGAAAAGCCCGTAGATCAGCGATCTACCGGCTTTTTGTTGGTTGCAAGAAAGCATCCTCTAGCCGTTCAGGTTTCTTCAGAATTGTCTTCGAGACATACGCGACCGCTCTGGATAGAGTTATCCCGCTTGCCCGGCCAGGTGTGTTTACGATGGAATGCTGAACGGCCAACAGCTGGTCAGGGTGGGCACCTATTTCGCTCCTTCGCAGTTTGGCCTATGGCCTGTCCCTTCGACTCCGCTGGCCCATGGGTTCAGTGATCCCACGATCCCTACGCCGGCTGGGCAAAATCTGTCTTCGCCTGTTCGTCCAGCTACAAGCCTTTTAAAATCAGATGGTTACGCTGTTTCTAGTGTGATAGCCTGTTGAAAAATCTGGTTTTATCAGTGAAATGCAGATCCGTCTGCGCCGGTTCGGTTCTGGCAGTTGCTCCCTCTGATAAAAATAGTTCTGTAGATCGATGATTTACGGAGCCTTTTTGTTTTTGGCCGCGTTCGATATCCAGTCTTGAATTTGACGCCAACGAACTTGCTTCAAGGGTAGGGGATGTATATATTTCACCCCCTTGCCGCAAGGCGCTGAAACGGCTCAAGCAATTCAAGCCTTTCAGATTGCAACACCGCGCTACCGCCCGAATGGCGAAACTGGTAGACGCATGGGACTTAAAATCCCCCGCTCGTAAGGGCGTGCCGGTTCGATTCCGGCTTCGGGCACCATCTATCTCAAGGGTTTGCTGGCGAAAGCCGATGCAAACCCTTGTTCGTTTCTGGTCCGCAAATTTGAATTGCAGGTGGCGGTTCGCTTGCTTGGAGCGACGTTCTTGTCTTTCCGATTGCGGATGTATTTCTCTGTCATGACGACTGGGGAAGAGTGACTAGCGAATTGCAGTGACGCCTGCGCAGTTCCGCAGATAGAAGTAATAAGGACATTAGGTGTTTCGGAAAGTGATTCTGTTGGTGTTGATCAACTGCTTGAGCGGCTGCGCCGCGGTAGCGATGCGCATGGACTACGACCACCCTTGCCCTTACAAGGGCGTGCGCCTGGACTGGTGGTTGGTAGGCACATCCCATGGAAAACTGATTCCCTTCTTACTGATCGACGCGCCGTTTTCCTTGGTGGTCGATACGGTGTTTTTTCCCTTCGAGTATCAATACAGCTGCAACTTCTGATCTGTTTCGGCTTTTGTCCGCAGAGGGGGCTGTAAGGCCTGTGCCACTCGCCCACGGCCTTGGGTGATGCACATTGGCCATTAGCACAACAGCCCTAATCGTCTGTTGCCGAGGCCAGGCTTATAGTGCGGATGACCATCCTCGTCAGGATGGCTCTCACAAGAAAGTGCCGACTCGAAAAGGGAGATTCACCATGTCATTCAAGAAAATCGTCTACGCCTCCGCAGTGGTCCTGGCCCTCACTGCCTCGAACGCCCATGCATTCGCCAGGGACTGTAACGACTCGCTGTGGAAGTTCAGCGGCATCGAAGCACTGACCTGCATCTTCTCGGGCCAATGGTAATCCGCCGTTTCCTGGGTTGAAGCTGTCCAAACGACAAGGCTGACTGTGAACGGTTTCCCCGTCCGGTCAGCCTTGTCGCTTTTCCATTCGTGCGTATTCATCGCGCTGTTCTCAAATCCAGCCATTCGTCGATGTTTGCCGGCGTTGAGCGGCCTGATAGAGAAGGTTCTGCTGGCTGCTTGATGGGAGGGGGACAGTCGAAGGTCAATCGGCTGGCTCCGCAATAAACGATCTTTCGCTGCAACTTTGTCATCCCAACCAGACTAAAAGAAGCAAAGCGCTGAATTGGCGTCAGGGCTCGGTTTTATCGCGCTTGTTGGGCAGGTTTTTTCTGTTGAAGCGCTCCGAGATGTCCTGGTAGGTCTCGTTATCGGTTGCAGCAAGCAGTGTCTGACCATTCTTCAAGGTGGCCAGAAATGTCACCTCGGTATTGTGGCCCGCCAGAAGATAGCCGGCGACGGCGCCCACCGGCCCAAGAAACATGGCGCCCACCACGCCAAGACCTATGGCGCTCTTTATGTTTTTGTTCGAGTCGGTATTTTCGACGGTGAGGTCCTTGAATTCGGAGACGAGAAAGCTCTTCCCGACTAGAGGTTTATTGGGGGTTTTGAGCGTGATGGTTCCGCGCAGATACTCCGCGTCCCCCTGGGGGAAGTCACCGGCCAGCACTATGATCTTTGCCATCTGGAAAGGGGCCCTGGGCGATCATTTTTAGGGGGCCATTGCGCGCCTTAAGGGGTAGGGCGTCAACGCCCCGACGACGACTGGCGGCACCATTGGTCTATGGCAGGGCAGGAATAGGTACGGACAGGCATGCGCGGCAAGGAGGGGCTGAGACGGCAACATTCAAGGCTGTGCTTGAACGGCATGGCATTCGAGGCTCGGCTGCGCCAGCTATCGACAAAAGCGGATATTGAATACCCATAGGCTCAAGTGCTGGCCAGGTGAGTTTGGATGAGCGCGGAACAGCGGATACACTTGCCGCCAGCCGCTAGTGGGCTGGGCGGATGAACCAAGGGAGAGCTTCAGTGATGATTATTCAAAACCCGGCACCAAAACTTTCTTATGCGGAACTTGCCAAGCTGGTTGAGCAGAAGAGGGCGGTAGAGCAGGTCAATCTGCTTGACGCCAAATTGAATCCAGCCTTCCTGACCAAACTTGAGGCCGCGATAGAAAACGCGGATGTGCAGCAGGGCGTTCAACCGGTTTTCCCTATCGAAGTTTGACCGACCTGGCGCCGGGCGATGCTCGGCCAGATCCGGCAACATGGCTCAGTTTCAAGACAAGGACGAATGATGCGAATTTTTACAGGTGAGTGGGCTCGATGGCTGATGGCGGCGGGTATCGGCGTCTTGGCGGTAGTAAGCAGTGCGCAGGCTCAAACGACGCCTCAGGCAGCCCAGGAGATAAAGGGCTTGCTGGACTTTGTCGAGCACAGCCAATGTCAGTTCGTGCGTAATGGCACCGAGTACCCAGCCCCTCAGGCACGGCAGCACCTGGAGAAAAAGCTGAATTACCTCGAGGGCAAGAACATGGTGAGCAGCGCGGAGGACTTTATCGACCTCGCCGCCACTAAAAGCAGCATGAGTGGCAAGGCCTATGAGGTGCGCTGCCCTGGGGGCTCGCAACCGGCAAGCAACTGGTTGAAGGCGGAGCTGCAGAGGCAGCGCCAGCCTCATTGATTCAGTCTTTGGCCAAGAAAGCCCAGCTCGTACGCTGGGCTTTTTGGGAGAGCAATAAAAGCCTGGATATACCGTGACGGGTTACATGGATCAGAGCGGGGCGCTGCTCATAAGGTATTCCTGCTGCCCTGTTTGCTCATCCGTCTGCTCGTGGGTCACGACAAAACCCTGTGCCAGGTAAAAGCCGCAACTGGCCGTGTTGCTCTTGTACACCGCCAGGCTCAACACCGGGCGCTGCGCCCCGGCATGGGCGAGCAATTGCTTGCCAATCCCCTTGGCCTGGAATTCAGGCGCAACAAACAAGGCGGCCAGCTGATCGTCGTGCAGTGAATAGAAGCCCAGCACTTTGGATTGCCGCTCGATGACATAGGTCTCTGACGCCGGGAGGTACAGGTTGCGCATATTGTCGACTTGCGACTGCCAGAATGAGGCGTCGATAAAGTCGTGGGCTTTCAGCGAAGCCTGCAGCCAGATGTCCAGCACGGCATCCATATCTTGCTGTTCAAATCTTCTGATCATTTCTTTTCCGCTTTTCCTGACAACGGGTTGCAGGCTAGAAGCAGACGCCAGCCAGTTCAAGAGCCAACGTATTGAGCGAAGCAGGAATGCGGCGGAGGAGGCGACCGACTGATCCAGGATCAGGCGGTCGCAGTCGGATTTCAAGGCTCCACTGATTCAGTACGGATCAGTCAGGAGATGTGTGGGATTTCGTCGATATACGCGATTCGCTCACCGTTGTGGAAGATCTCAACCGCGCTGTAGAGCGCGGAGTTTGGCGGCAGTACCCGGGTGAATTTGACTTGCGTGCAGGTGATCATCTGAATCCATTGCCCTGGCCTTTGGTACAGGTGCAGATCCAGCAAGAGTATTGCCGGGTTGATACCCTGCGGGACTCGTACCGTCAGATAGGCCTTGACCCCTGGGTTGGAGACTTCAACGTCTCCTACTACATGAAGTTCGTCCGGCTTGGGTGGCATGGTGTCCAGCCAGGCATGCCAGTTCGTGCAGTTCGTGATCATTTTTTCGTTCCTTGAGAAATGAAACTCGAAGCTTGAGGTACTGCGGTTTCGCATGGCGCTTCGTGTGCCATCGAATCGAATGCCGGTTGCCCGATCCTCTCTATCCATATCCAAGAGCGGCGCTGAAGAGGTCGGATGTATACGACCGGAAGTCCATGTCTAAAGGTGTAGATGAGGAACGGGACGGGGCATCAGGGTCTGGACGAGCGGTACCCATTGGTTATAACTGGACTGTCATTTTCCCCTGACTTTTGGCGTATATCGAACCTGATCTTTATTCGTTTGCGTGTCCTTATAGGCCGCTGAAGCACTGGCGTTTTGCCGCGCTCACAAGGAGGTTCCAAGTGATAGCAAAGCTGTTCGTGACGATCGGGATTATCTTCTACGCCGTTGTGGTGCCAGTGCTGGAGATCAATGAGACCCATGTTTTCAACCCGGCCTGGGAACCCCACGCACGGTTGCATGAGGTCTGGCAGCTGTTCACCAATACGGCGATCGGTGTATTCAGCCTGTGGCTGGTGTGGTTGAAGGGCAACCTGCGCCTGTCCAGTCTCCTGACTCTGTTCGTCACGGGCGGCTTCTTGTTGGCTTACTGGCTTCGGCAGTCTTACGGTGGGTCGATGGTGCTCACCGATGGTTCTGAGAAGTTGATCCTGGGCGTCAACCTGGGGCTGTTTGCCTACGTCCTGGCGATCCTGCTGGCGGCTATCGCGGTTGCGATCGACTGGCGCAAACGGCCCGAGCTGCTCTGAGCCTGAGCGGCTGCGTAGAAGCAAGAAACCAGAAGCCCGGACATGGCCGGGCTTCGTTGGATGGGTGTCTGCTCAACGCGAATAGGGCTTGCCTTCACGCCCCGCATGTTCGACCGACAACCTGCGCCTACGCCTTTGCACCCAGCTCCAGAACGCATGCACAGGATGAATGAACATCGCCAGCACGCACAGCAGCAGGACAATGAAGATGGACATCAGACCGAGACCTTCATGGGAAAACATCGTGGGTTACTCCTGTAGTTCACTTTGTCGGTCCCTGAAGGGTAGGTATTCAGACGCTTCGCTTCATGAAGGTTAGATAAAGATAGTTTCATCTGCGCCCGAGTCATGAGAGCCAAAGAGGGGGCAGCCAGGTTGGGCAGATACTAAAAAGCCCGGCGCTGGGCCGGGCTTTTTATGCAGGGCGATGCCATCCAGCCTGCGGTGTTGAAGCCGACTCAACTGGAGAGCAAAAAGCGGGGTCTATCGATCGTTTTTGCTCGAAGAGACGCCAGCGTTGCTCAAGCCTTTTGCATTGTGGTCCCCAGGCGTAGTGCCCGAGATTGCCGTCGCTTTTGACAGCCCGCGGGTATCTTTGGAGTGAGCCACTCCAGAAGTGGTCGAGCCATGGCCATTGCTGTCATTACGAATGCTGCCGTAATGGTTGCCATTTTCTCCGAGATTGCGAACCGACTTGCCGGCAGGGTCGCTTTTCAGGCCGCCGCTATGGCCCTTGCTGCTGACCCCTCCGGAGTGGCCGCCAGCCTGGCCACCATGACCACCACTATTGCCGCCACTATTGCCACCGCCATGACCCCCACCGTTACCACCGCCATTTCCGCCACCATGGCCACCACCGTCCTTTGCATAGGCGGACGTCAGAGGGAGCAGAGGGGCCGCTGCCAGCATCAGTACACAGGTCACGGCCGTCACGAGATTTTTTTTCTTTAAAAGCATGATTGCTTCCATAGATAAGGAGAGGTTTGCATGAACTAAGACGCAATCGGCTGTCTATAGTTCGGGTGTCATGACGAATGGCACCACGGCTGGATTCATGCAGAGGACTGCAGAGATGACTACTCGTTCGGTTGTAGCTGTTTTAGCAAGTGCCGCGTTTTTATTCGGCTCGACTGCCTTGTATGCGGACCCAGGGAATGGCAAGGGCAATCCCCATGGCAATCAGGGCGGACACGGCAATAAAGGCAACAAATCCCAGGATTACAAACAGGGTGGGCGGTATGACGGACCTCAAGTAGATGTCGGCGGTATTCGCGTGATCATTGGCGACAGCCGTGACTACTGGTCACCTGGTCCGGCGCTGCCACCGGGCATTCAGAAAAACCTGGCCCGAGGCAAACCCCTGCCGCCAGGTATCGCGAAAAAACTGGATGGCCGGATGCTGGGCCGGCTGCCGCACTATGACGGCTATGAATGGCAACAGGCCGGTACCGACTTGATCCTGGTCGCCATCGCGACAGGCATCATCTACGAAGTTCTGCACGACGCTCTGGACTGATTCAGTCCGGACCGGCTCGCAAGCAAAGCCCGGTGCAAGACCGGGCTTTTGCCTGACACGCAGCGTCCCGTACTCCCGCCGATATTCCCCCCACATCCAGGCGCCGGTTCGATTCCGATGCCTTGCTGTTTTTCGTTGGCTCAAATACCGGATAACCGCCTTGGCGGTGATTTGCCGAGCCTCCCCTTCAGCAGCATTCCAGCGCGATCTGATAGTTGAGTGGAGTGTTTCGGAAGTGTCTTAAGGACGCCAATGGGGTGCCGTTCTAAGGTTTCAGCGTTCGCCGTGTGCGCTTTTTTGGCTGACACCGACTGGCGTTTCGTCCATTGAAAAAGCGCATGGCGACAGACAGGAAGAGTGGCCTGGGTGGCTGCTCCGGACTGAACCGATCGCATGTCTGCATTCAATTAAAGGAATAACTAATGCCCACTCAGAATGTTGGAAAGTTCTTTGATTTTCGCGCCAGGGTCACCGCTTCCGCGTGGACGATCGATCCTGATAATGGCCTGGGTGCGAGTGTTGTTCCTGGGGTTTCACGTCGGCGTTCCAGCGTCATGGAGCAAGTGGTCGAGCTGGGTGTATCGAGCCTTGACGCGCTGCAGGCGGGTGGCAGCTCCCCGCATTTTTTCAGCGTCGAGTTGAACGAAGACCGGCTCAAGGACGCGAAAAAGGTCCAGGTCTACTTTGACGGCATCACCAGCGATGGCGTGACCTTGATGAATGACTATGAAGAGGCCGGCTCCGCACGCAATGTTGGCGTTCAACTGCTGGATAGCGAGGGGAAAGTTCTGCTGCTGGGGCACGAAGGTTGTGTCGAGTACCCGGTGGCATCGGGTTTCAGGCTGTCCTTCGCGGCAAGACTGGTCAGCACCAGCGGGCCTGTGGAAGCCGGTGAGTTTTCCTCGTTTGCCGAGTGCGTGATCCTTTATGCCTGACGACAGGCAAGCGGTTCACGCAACCCTTCAATAATGCGGAGAGAGGGGCGGTGGCGCTTTTTTACTGGCGTCAACAAGGTGACGAATCGGCCATAGCCTGAAAAAACATGTGGTTATTTAATGACTTAGAAAATATTTAGGGTAAAAATAACCTCAAAATATATTGTTACATGTTCTCGAGGACGTTAAGATAGCCCCGCGTTCACCTACCACGGTTTATGCATTTTTAGCCCCAAGTGTCCATCAGCTACTTGGGCTTTTTTTTGCCTGAAATTTGCCTTCGGCAATCCTCCTTGTCGCCCGACGCCACTTTGGGCGCCTTCCTCACGAGCCGCAGCAAGGCAAAAAAAAGCCCGCGGGGAGCGGGCCAATAGTTGAATGAGCAGGGTGAAATCTACCCGCCTGGCGCTCGGCTCACAGTGAAAGAAATTTCATCTGGTCGTACCCACCCGCAATCGCCGTCGGCTCTGGCCAGCTCAGCTCAATAACCGCCACCCATATCAACCGTGCCACTGCCTGGAGCCCTGGCTTTTTGCTGGGCGTGGCTCCATTCGGCGCAGGTGAGGAAGCTGGTGTGATCGACTTTGCCGCTGCCGTCGAAGCTGACATTGAACGGCTGGTTATGGCCGGCCTGGGTCAACACATAGTCGAAGCAGGTCCCGAGTTCCACGGTGCGCGGGGTGACGGACAAGGGTTCGCCGCCGATCTGTCGGACTTGTTCCTGGGTCATGCCGGTCTCGACCTTCGCCACCAGCGGTTGATTGCGGTAGACGTGGGAGTTGCTGGTGCAACCGGAGGTGGCTGACAGCAGGGTGAGCATGACGATAAGTACTTTGTTCATGGCAGGGCTCCCGATGATAGGTGTCGTGAAGAGACGCCTGGGTGCATCAGTTGAAGTAAAGCCGAGCGACGAGGGCCACGAGCAGTATTCGCCAAGGACGGGACGAGGGGATGGCGGATAGACAAAAAGCCCGCATGGGCGGGCTTTTTGCAGAGGGGGAGCTGATCCGTCAGCTGGGGCCAGTGTGCGCTTGCGCTGTGGTCCTAGCAACGACAGGGCGACGAAACGCAGGCCTTGGCGCAGACTGATAACGCAGCTCATGATTCGGCTGTGGCAGACCTTCCAAAACGCCATAAGCGCGGTGGAAAAGGCCGTTTGATCCAGTGCCATTCGTCAGCTGTTTTGCACCCCGCGTCGGAATGGCCCTCTTATTGAGAGAACATTCCATCCTGGTCGGGAGGTATCCATGAATACGAACAGGCCCACTGGCCCGAGTTCATCCGAGCATGCCTCCGGCAAGGACGAACTGGGCTTCGACCCTGACTCCCCGGACCTGGCTGATCCGCAGGTGGACCCCATAGGTCCGGCGAGAGCGCCCAGGGACAACAAGCCGGAGAAAGAACCCAAGTCCCGGGCGTATGACCCCCTGGGGAACCTCAAGCCCAAGTGAAACACGGGCAGGGTACTCCGGCCTCGTAGCGATGGATGGAACCCACGCCCGTACGGACCGGGTGTAAGGTGTTCGCGACAACCTCGGACGATCTCTACCGAAAGGGAGGCGATTATGAGCGTTCCAATGCTGAACAAGATGCACATGAACGGCTATGACGTGGTCAGCGTCAACAGCGGCCCCTGGCGGGTCTGCACCAAGGGCGACCGTCTTGGCTCCTTTGGCACTCGAGAGGAGGCCCTGGCCTATGCGGCAGCCTTGCCGGCCTACAAGGCGAAGGCCAAGAAGGTTGTACAAGGGGCCAACACCCGATAACCCCATCCACGACCCTGCCCGACAGCCTGGCCTGTTCCCTGGCTGTCGGGTTTTCTTTTGCCCTCAGGCCGGCGACTGGGCCTGGGCGGACTTCCAGCCCTTGAGTTCCTCTGCGATGAAGTGCTGCACCAGGTCACTGTAGAGCTTTTCGATGGCGTCGGCGCTCAGCCCCTCGGCCTGGGCCCATTCCCGGCGTTGCAGGAGCATGGCGCGAAAACGTTCGGGAGCCCGCACGGCGGTTTCCGAGGTCTTGAATTTCGATGCGGCCATGACGTAGCGGAAACGTTCGCCCAGCAGCTGGATGACAGCCTGGTCGAGGCGATCGATTTCGCGGCGGATGTCCTCCATGCCTGCGCATTGATCGGGGGCTCGCGACTGAATGACGTCCATGTGAATACTCCAATTGAGAAGGGATCTGCGGCCATCCGCTGGCGGATTTAATCACGGACAGGCGCGCCCCTGGCATTACCTTGCCGGCCGATGCGGCAGCCTCGCGCGGCATGCTGCGCAGAGGGTCTGTTACCATCGCGTTTTTTTGCGACCACGCCCGGGTTCAGGGCGCGGTCGCGCCGGTCAAAGGAGAATGCCGTGATTATCACTACCACCCACGCGATCGCGGGGCGAGAAATCGCCGAGTACCTGGATATCGTGAGCGCCGAGTCCGTGCAGGGGATCAACGTCGTACGTGATGTCTTCGCCGGGATGCGCGACTTTTTCGGTGGGCGTTCCCAGACCCTGGAGCGGGCACTGAAAGAAGCCCGGGTGCAGGCGACCGACGAGATCAAGGAACGTGCCCGCGATATTCGCGCGGATGCGGTGATCGGTCTGGACTACGAGATCAGCATGCCCAGCGGCCGTGGCGGCATGGTGGTGGTTTTTGTCACCGGCACCGCTGTCAGGCTCAAGTAACCGACGTCTTGCCCGCGTCCTGCAGCCCCGCCCCTGTGCGGGGCTTTTTTATGCCCGGCATGACCTGCCAAACCGCCGCCCGGCCCTTGGCGATCGCCCATAAAAAAGACCCACCGGGGAGCGGTGGGCCAGTCGGGAGTCTTCAATAAGCCTGAACCACTTTAGCTAAGCCTTGGCGGGTTCACAGTGAAAGAAATTTCATCATTGCCGGCGAGTGGCTGCATCACCCGATTGTCCAGGGTTTCAGGCGCGGCGGCTGGCGGCATTGAGCCGGCGACACTCGCGCACGGCGTCCTCTTCCAGGTCGTAGCCATCGCCGATGAAACCGTCGGTGCGGGTGTCGGCGATGCGGTACCAGTGGGCGGCGATCGGCGCGCCGTGGGCGGCTTCCCCGGCGCGTCGACCCTGAATGATGATCTTGTTGCAGCGCTTTACGACAAAAATGTCTTCCATGGCGCTTCCCTGGTTGATAGCTGCTCAGAGCAACTATAGAAGTAACTCCGAAATTCGCGCAAAAGCCTGTTCATTGGCCGACCTCGTCCAGTCTCCAGCCCGCTGCCGTCCATTGCAACCGGTGGCTGGGCGCCATGGCGGCGAGGAACTCGCGGTCGTGGGACACCACCAGCATCGCGCCGGGGAAATCGCGCAGGGCGCTTTCGAATGCTTCCACCGATTCCAGGTCCAGGTGGTTGGTCGGCTCGTCCAGGAGCAGCAGCTTGGCCGGCGTGTCGTGCCACAGGGCAATCGCCAGGGCGGCCTTGAGGCGTTCGCCACCGCTGAGCTGGCCACAGGGCTGGGTCACGCGCTGGGCGTCCAACTGCAGCAAGGCCAGGCGGCTGCGCAGCAGGCCTTCTTGCAGTGGCCGGTCGAGGGCTCCCAGGTGGTCGAGGATCGAACGCTCGGGATCGAGCAGCGACAGGTGCTGGTCAAGGCAGGCGCTGGCCAGCCGCACCTGGCACTGGCCGCTCAAGGGCTGGATCTCGCCGGCCAGCATTTTCAGCAGGGTGGATTTTCCGCAGCCGTTGGGCCCGCTGACCGCAATGCGCATGGGGCCGGTGACGCTCAGGTCGAGGTAGCTGGAGGCGGCCTCGGGCGGCAGCCAGGGCAATTGCGCTCGCGTCAGGCAGAATACCTGTTGCCCCTGGGGCACCGCGGTGCCGGGCAACGTCACCAGGGTTGGCGCCTCCGGCACCACCCGCGCATAGGCGTCGCGGACCTGTTGATCGAGGTTGTTCTTGTGGCTCTGCTGACGGTTGCGCACCTGGCCCATGATGTCCCGCGCCGCGCCTTTTATCTTCATCCGTTCGAAGCTGGATATGTTGGCGGTGTCGGCATAACGCCGGGCGCCGGCGGCGTGGCGCTGGATGGTGTCGTGCTCGCGTTGCAGGCGTTTCTGTTCGCGGCTGCGCTCGGTTCGCGCGTGTTCCAGGGCGGCCCGCGCCGCGCCGTGCTCGGCTTCGCGCTGGGCGCGGAACGCCGCGTAGTTGCCGCCGTAGACTCGCGCGCCCTGGGGCGTGAGCTCGACGATGCGCTGCATCTGCGCCAGTAGCTGGCGGTCATGGCTGATCAGCAGCAGTCCGCCGCGCCACTGCCTGAGCTGCGTCAGCAGCCACTGGCGACCGGGTTCGTCGAGATGGTTGCTCGGTTCGTCGAGTATCAGCAATTCGGCATCGCTGAGCAGGGCGCCGATCACCGCGATACGCGCCCGTTGCCCGCCGCTGAGGCTGGCGGCCGGATTGTCGGGGCCGACTGTGTCGAGACCTGCCTCGTCCAGCAGGCGGCGCAGGCGTTCGCCAAGGTCCCAGCGCTCGTCGACCTGCGCCAGGTCGGTCATCGAGGCCTGGCCCGCGGCGAGGCGTTCGAGGGCGGCCAGGGCCTCGGCGATGCCGGCGACCTGGGCGACGCTCTGGCCTTCCTGCGCCAGATGTTCCTGGGCGACATAGGCCACGCGGGCAAAGCGCGTGACGCTGCCCGAGGACGGCGTAAGCTCGCCGGCGATCAGGCGCGCGAGCAGGCTCTTGCCGGTGCCGTTGCGCCCGACTATGCCGGTGGGCAAGGCATCGAATGTCAGGTCGAGTGAATCGAACAGGGTTTCGCCATGGGCGAACTGGAATGTCAGCTGGTTCAGGGAAACCAGCGCAGGCAGCCGTGTGACGTGAGTCATCAGCACCTCCGGAAAATGTCGAAAAAGGCCAACAAGCGCTGCAAGGCGGCTTGTCGCGAATACATTTCTGGAAGGCTTAGTTGTTCACGTCGGCAATCGTCCGGTGACGGGGAAGGGCGGCTAGCCTAACGCGCGGGTGGGCCGGATGACAACCCGCGGCGCGGCTATCGCGAGCAAGCGCTTGCGCCCGGCGCGCGGCTCAGGCGAGCACGGCCACCGCCTTGATCTGCGCCCAGAGTTGCTGGCCCGGATGCAGTTCCAGTTGATCGCGGGAGTAGCGGGTGATCCGCGCCAGCAACGGGTTGCCGGCGACATCCAGGCGCACCAGGACATGGGCGGTGTTGTCGGCGGGGATTTCACCGCTGACCGTTACCGGCAGGCGGTTGAGGATACTGCTGTGTTCGCCGGCCTGCAGGCTGAGGCTGACGTCCCGCGCCTGGACCTTGAAGCGCAGGTGCTTGCCGATGGCCATCGGCGCGTGGGCGACCCGTACCCGCAACTGGCTGCCGGGCAGTTGCAGGGCGAGCAACTGGTAGCCGGCGTCGTAGTGGGTGACCTGGCCTTCGATCACCACCCCGGCATCGTCGCCCAGGGCCAGGGGCAGATCGAGGCGGGCCAGGGTTTCGCCGATCGGCCCGCTGGCCAGGGCGCGGCCGTTTTCCAGCAGCACGATATGGTCGGCCAGGCGCGCCACTTCATCCTGGGAATGGCTGACGTACAGCACCGGGATCTCCAGCTCGTCATGCAGGCGTTCGAGGTACGGCAGGATCTCGCTTTTGCGTTTGCTGTCCAGGGCCGCCAAGGGCTCGTCCATCAGCAGCAGCCGCGGGCTGGTGAGCAGCGCGCGGGCAATGCCGATGCGCTGGCGCTCGCCGCCGGACAGGTTATGCGGATGGCGTTGCAGCAGGTGGCCGATGCCCAGCAGCTCGGTGGCCTGGGCCATGTCCACACGGCGTTGCGCGCGGGGGATGCGCTTGAGACCGAACTCCAGATTGGCCTGCACCGAGAGGTGGGCGAACAGGCTGGCTTCCTGAAATACATAACCCAGGGAGCGTTTGTGCGGTGGCATAAACAGCTGGCGTTCGCTGTCCTGCCAGACCTCGTCGTTGATCCGCACCAGGCCCTGTTCGGCCTGCTCCAGGCCGGCGATGCAACGCAGGCAGGTGGTCTTGCCGGAACCGGAATGCCCGTACAAGGCGGTGACGCCGCGGCCTGGCAGCTCCAGGTCGAGATCGAGGTTGAAGGCTTTGTAACTGCGCTTGAGGCGCACATGGATCGATGCACTCACGACTCAACTCCAGCCAGCGCGGGTTTTGCGGCTGGAGTACAGCGCCAGCAACACCAGGAACGAGAACACCAACATGGCGGCGGCCAGCCAGTGGGCCTGGGCGTATTCCAGGGCTTCGACGTGGTCGTAGATCTGCACCGAGACCACTCGGGTCTTCTCGGGAATATTGCCGCCGATCATCAGCACCACGCCGAACTCGCCGACGGTGTGGGCGAACCCGAGGATGGCCGCGGTGATGAAGCCTGGCCTGGCCAGCGGCAGGATCACGCTGAAGAAGGTGTCCCAGGGATTGGCGCGCAAGGTCGCCGCCACTTCCAGTGGACGGGTGCCGATCGCGGTAAAGGCGTTCTGCAGCGGCTGCACCACAAAGGGCATGGAATAGATCACCGAGCCGATCACCAGGCCGCTGAAACTGAAGGTCAGGGTACCCAGGCCGAGGGCCTGGGTGAGCTGGCCGATGTAACCGTTGGGGCCGAGGGCGAGCAACAGGTAGAAGCCGATCACCGTCGGCGGCAGGACCAGGGGCAAGGCGACGATGGCGCCGATCGGCCCCCGCAGCCACGAGCGAGTGCGCGACAGCCATAACGCAATCGGCGTACCGACGATCAGCAGGATCAGGGTCGTCAGCGACGCCAGTTGCAGGGTCAGCCAGATGGCGGAAAAGTCGGCACTCGATAGCGGCATTTAGAGTTGGTAACCGTAGGACTGGATGACGGCCGCGGCTTTCGGTCCCTTGAGGTAGTCAACCAGGGCCTTGGCCGCCGGGTTGTCCTTGCCCTTGTTGAGGATCACCGCGTCTTGTTTGATCGGGTCGTGCATTTCGGCCGGGACTATCCAGGCCGAGCCGCTGCTGACTTTGCCGTCTTTGTAGATCTGCGACAAGGCGACAAAGCCGAGTTCGGCGTTGCCGGTGGAGACGAACTGATAGGCCTGGGTGATGTTCTGGCCTTCGACGATCTTGCCCTTGACCTGGTCGGTCAGGCCCAGCTTGGCCAGTACCTGGGTGGCGGCCAGGCCGTAAGGCGCGGCTTTCGGGTTGGCGATGGACAGGTGCTGGTACTGGTTGTCCTTGAGCACCTGGCCCTTGCTGTCGACGTAGGCATCCTTGGCCGACCACAGCGCCAGGGTGCCGATGGCGTAGGTGAAGCGCGAGCCCTTGACGGTGGCGCCTTCGCTTTCGAGTTTTTCCGGAGTGCTGTCGTCGGCGGCGAGGAAGACTTCGAACGGCGCGCCGTTCTTGATCTGGGTATAGAACTGCCCGGTCGCGCCATAGGCGGCCACCAGCTTGTGTCCGGTGTCTTTCTCGAAATCGGCGGCGATGGCCTGGATTGGCGCGGTGAAGTTAGCGGCGACCGCCACCTGGACTTCATCGGCCTGGGCCGAGCCTAACGCGCAGGCGGCGAGCAAAGCGGCAAGGCAGGTTGGGGCAAAACCTGAGAGACGACGGTTCATGAACAGCTCCATTGGCGAAGGGACGTTGGGCAGTTGGGGGTATTGGAATGGACTGCGCCAGGGGTGGGTGAAACGCTATATACGAAAATATATAGCGAATTGCCAGCGAACGGAACTGTGGCAGGAGCTGGAGTGGGAGGCGGGCCGCGAACGAGGTCGCGGCCCTGGGGCTTTTAGCCTCTGTTGAGCTTGGCCAGGGCTTGCTCGGCCAGCGTGCGGGTCAGCTCGAAGGCCGGCAGTTCCAGTCCCAGGCGCAGGGCCTGACCGGACCAGAGGTTGGCGAAGTCGGCGTCGTCCTTGGCGCGCAGCGGCATCAGCGCGCCACCCGCCAGAGGGAAGGCCGGGGCCAGCGGGCTGATCGGGCCGATCTCGCGCATCACCCGGTTGACGATGCCCCGTGCCGGGCGTCCGGTGAACAGGTTGGTCAGGGCGGTTTCGCTCTCCTTGGCGGTGTGCAGGGCCTGGTGGTGGGCGGCGCTGACCTTGGCTTCCGGGGTGAACAGGTAGGCGGTGCCCAGTTGCACCGCCGAGGCGCCGAGGGCGAAGGCGGCGACTATGCCGCGGGCGTCGCCGATCCCGCCGGCGGCGATCACCGGCACCTGCACCGCATCGACGATCTGCGGCACCAGGGCCATGGTGCCGACCTGGGTATTCAAGTCGTCGCTGAGGAAGATCGGGCGATGGCCACCGGCCTCGTAGCCCATGGCGATGATCGCGTCGCAGCCATGCTGCTCCAGCCAGATCGCCTCATCGACGGTGCTCGCCGACGACAGCACCTTGGCCCCGGTGGCCTTGACCCGTGCGAGCAGGGCTGGCTCCGGCAGGCCGAAGTGGAAGCTGACGATTTCCGGGCGCAGCTCTTCCACCAGTTCGCAGCTGACCAGGTCGAAAGGCGCCCGGCTGCTGACCGGTGTGGGGGCATCGAAGTCGGCCCCCAGTTCCCGGTAGTAGGGTTCCAGGGCGGCTTTCCAGCGTGCGGCGCGCTCGGCATCGGGGGCTGGCATCTGGTGGCAGAAGAAGTTCAGGTTCAGCGGGGCGGATGTGGCCTGGCGGATGGCCTGGACTTCCTGGCGAATCTGCTCGGGGGTGAGCATAGCGCAGGGCAGGGAGCCCAGGCCGCCGGCCCTGGCGACGGCGATGACCATGGCGGAGGTGGTCGCCCCGGCCAGGGGGCCTTGAATGATCGGCAGTTGAATGCCCAGCAGGTCGAGAATGCGGGTGTCAGGCCATTGGCTCATTTGGAATGATTCTCCGACGTCAAAAAAAGAAGGACGGCAACCCGGGGTTTGTATCAGGAGAGGGTTGGTCAAGGCCAGTCGACTTTGGCTGGGGCGCGGCAATCCTCTGTAGGAGCGAGCTTGCTCGCGAGGCGGGATTAGGGCCGCCACCTGGGTTGCCAGTGATAACGCTATCGCGGGCAAGCCTCGCTCCTGCAGATAGGACAGGGTGTGGGCGGTCTACGACGAAAAGAGCGTGGATTTTTCCCGCCCGGGCTGGGAAGGTGGGGGCTTTGCAAGCTGAAGCTCAAGTTCGCGGCCCGGCCATGGGCCTATCGGGAGGCAGTGATGTTCAAGGGTATTTTGATCGAGAAAGACGACGCCGGTTATCGTGCGGCGCTGCGTGATATTGGCGAAGAGCAGCTGCCCGAGGGCAACGTGACGGTGCGGGTGGCCTACAGCACCCTGAACTTCAAGGACGGCCTGGCCATCACCGGCAGCAGCCCGGTGGTGCGCAAGTTTCCCATGGTCCCGGGGATCGATCTGGCGGGCATCGTCGAAGACAGCAGCCACCCGGATTACCAGCCCGGCGACCAGGTGCTGCTCAACGGCTGGGGCGTGGGCGAAGGGCATTGGGGCGGCCTGGCGCAGAAGGCACGGCTGGACGGTGACTGGCTGATTCCCTTGCCCCAGGCGTTCAGCGCGGCCGAGGCCATGGCCATCGGCACGGCCGGGTACACGGCGATGCTCAGCATCCTGGCGCTGGAGCGCCACGGCCTGACTCCGAACCAGGGCGAGGTGCTGGTCACCGGGGCCAATGGCGGGGTCGGCAGCTTTGCCATAGCCTTGCTGGCCCGGCTCGGTTACCGGGTGGTGGCGTCCACCGGACGCACTGCCGAGCAGGACTACCTCAAGCGCCTGGGCGCCAGCGAGATCATCGACCGCGCGAGCCTGTCCGCGTCGGGCAAGCCTTTGGCCAAGGAGCGCTGGGCGGCGGTGATCGACTCCGTGGGCAGCCATACCCTGGCCAATGCCTGCGCCAGCACCAAGGCCAATGGCACCGTGGCCGCTTGCGGGCTGGCCCAGGGCATGGACTTCCCGGCCTCGGTGGCGCCCTTCATTCTAAGGGGCGTGACCCTGGTCGGAATCAACAGTGTGACCCAGCCCAAGGCCCGGCGAATCGAGGCCTGGCAGCGCCTGGCGCGTAATCTGGACCCGGCCCTGTTGCCGTTGATCAGCCATGAGATCGGCCTCAGCGAAGCCATCGCCGCTGCGTCGCGCCTGTTGGCCGGCGAGTTGCGTGGGCGCGTGGTGGTGGATGTGAATCGCTGATACCGTGCGCGCCGGTCACCCAGATAAACGCCAGACAGGAGTACGAAGCATGGATGTCAAACTGCGAGAGGTTCAGCCTTTCAGTGTTTCGGGCTTGCAGGTGCGTACCTGCAATGCCGACGAGCAACAAGCGGACAGCGCGCGGATCGGGCCGATGTGGGAGCGGTTTTTTGTCGAAGGCCTGTTCGACAGCATCGGTCACCGGCAGTCGGACTCGTTCATCTACGGCGTGTACTCCAACTACGAGTCCGATGCCTCGGGGCATTTCGACGTCACCGCTGGTGTGGCGGTGGGTGAAGGCAACGCTGACTATCCGTTGGTGCAGGTGCAGGGCGGCGAGTACCTGGCGTTCTCCGCCAAGGGGCCGATGCCGGACGTGGTGATCCAGACCTGGGGCCTGGTCTGGGCCTACTTCGAGGACAACCCGCAGGTCCGCCGGCGTTTCGCCACGGACTTCGAGGTGTACACCGGGCCGGAATCGGTGTCGCTGTACATCGGCATTCAAGCCTCGGACGAGCTCTCGCGCTCGAGCAACTGACGCTTGCGCTCCACGCCCCAGCGGTAGCCGGACAGGTTGCCGTCGCTGCGCACCACCCGGTGGCAAGGGATCGCCACCGCCAGGCTGTTGGCGCCACAGGCCTGGGCCACGGCGCGAAAGGATTTCGGCGCGCCGATACGCTGGGCGATCTCGGCGTAGCTGGCGGTGCTGCCCGGCGGAATCTCCTTGAGAGCCAGCCAGACCCGCTCCTGGAACGCCGTGCCTTGCAGGTCCAGCGGCAGGTCGAGGCCAATGGCCGGCGCTTCGATAAACCCCACCACCTTGGCCACCAGTTGCTCGAAATCCTGGTCGGCGCCGATCAGGTTGGCCCGCGGGAATTTGTCCTGCAGATCCTGCACCAGGGCGTTGGGGTCGTCGCCCAGCAGGATCGCGCAGACCCCACGATTGCTCTGGGCGACCAGGATCGCGCCCAGGGAACACTGGCCGACGGCGAAGCGGATATCGGCGTTCAGGCCGCCGGCGCGGTAGTCACTGGGTTTCATGCCCAGCAACTGGTCGGCGGTTTCGTAGAAGCGGCTGTTGGAGTTGAAGCCAGCGTCGTACAGCGCGTCGGTCACCGAATGGCCGTGCTCCAGCTGGCGCCGCACCCGCCGCGAACGGTGGGCGCTGGCGTAGCCTTTCGGAGTCAGCCCGGTGGCGGCCTTGAACACCCGGTGAAAGTGGAAGCTGCTCATGCCGGCTTGCTCGGCCAGCTGTTTCAGGCTGGGCAGCGCTTCGGCCGATTCGATCTGCCGGCACGCGGCCGCCACCAGGCTGGCGTGATGCGCGGCCACCTGGGTCTGGTCGCTGGCGCTGCGTTTGCTTGGCCGGTAACCGGCGGCCTCGGCTTGTTCCGCGGTGTCGAAGAACTCGACATTCTCCGGCCGAGGCAGGCGCGACAGGCTGCTGGGACGGCAGTAGACCCCGGTGGTTTTCACCCCATAGACAAACTGGCCATCGGCGCTCGCATCACGGGCCAGGACGGCGAGCCAGCGGGGATCGCTTGCGGTGGTGGGCTTGGGCTGGACCATGGTCATGGGCTCTACTCGGTGACGGATGTCGCTCAGATTAGCCAAGGGCAGGGTGCCTGGCACTCCGAGTCTTGCGCTTGAATTCCCGCGGGATCAACCGGCCCGGCGAAAGGTCAGGTTGATACGCCGCGGGCCCAGCAGCGGGTGCGTGCCTTCCTTGAGCGGCAGCACGCCGTGATAACGCAGGCGGTCGACGCCACCCCAGACCACCACATCGCCATGCAGCAGCGGCACCCGCAGCGGGCGGTCGCTGCGCCGATCGCCACCCAGCTGAAACACCGCCGGCAAACCCAAGGAAACGGAGACGATCGGTGCGTGGTAGTCGCGCTCGTCCTTGTCCTGGTGCAGGGACATGCGGGCGCCGGGCACATAGTGATTGATCAGGCAGGCGTCTGGGTCGAACCCGGCAAAACCGGCCTGGGTCGCGGCGGCCTGGGCCAGTTCGTGCAACACCTCGGGCATCGCCGGCCAGGGCTGGCCGCTCTGCGGATCGATGGCGGTATAACGGTAGCCGCTGCGGTCGGTGGTCCAGCCCAGCTGGCCACAACTGCTCAGGCCCACCGACATGGTGAAGCCGCCCGGGGTGACCATCTGCCGGAAAGGCGCGGCGCGCAGCACCCCACGCAGGGCCGGCAGCAGGCGTTCGATCCAGGGCAGGGCGAAACCGCGAAGCACAAAGGACTGCGGGCCGATCTGTTCGGTGCGGGGCGCCTGTTGCAGTTCGGGGTCACCGAACAGCTCGGCGGTGAAGTTACTGGGCATCGTGGAAGATCACTCCTAGCGTATGGCGGCGGCCGCTGTGCAGGCGGCTGACGCCATGGCGTAGCGTCACCCGGTAATGGCCGCGCACGCCGGCTACCGGACGATGATGCACGGCGAAGATCACTGCATCACCCTGCTTCAGACCAATGACCTGTGGCCGTGACTGCATGCGCGGGCGCTGTTCGGTGATGACGAATTCGCCGCCGCTGAAATCGGTGCCGGGCTGTGACAGCAGGACTGCGACCTGCAGGGGAAATACGTTGTCGCCGTACAGGTCCTGATGCAGGCAGTTGTAATCCTGCGGGCCGTACTGCAGCAACAAGGGCGTCGGCCGCTGCTGTCCGGCGGCGTGGCAGCGCTGGAGAAAATCCTCGTGTCGGGGCGGATACTGCACGGGGATATTCATCAGCTGGTTCCAGCGGTTGGCCAGCGGTACCAGGCGCGGATAGAACTGGCTGCGCAATTCGGCGACCAGCTGTGGCAAGGGGTAGGCGAAATACTGATACTCGCCGCGGCCGAAACCGTGCCTGGCCATGACCACTCGCGAACGGAACAACTCGCTGTGGGGATACAAAGTGCTGAGCTCATGACATTGGTCAGCGCTGAGCAGGTTGCCGATCACCGCGCTGCCGTCCTGGTCGATCTGCTGCTCGATCGAGGGCCAGTCCAGGCAGGCGAGGCGTTGTTCGAGGGAGGGGGCGGACATGCTGGCGATTCCCGGAGTAGAGGCTGAGGTCCGCCATTCTGGGAAGCGCGCGGGCCGCTCACACTCCGCTGCTTGCGCTCGAATTCGCTGGGCTTACAGCGCCTTGCTCACGCTGACGTCGCTGATGACGTCGTCGGTCTGGCCGTGCAGGGCTTCCAGCGCGGCCTTGGCTTCTTCCTGAGTGCCGCTTTCCAGCTGGGCGAACTCGAAACGGCGTTCGCCGTTGAGTTTGTATTTGATGACGTACTTGGTCGTTTGGGCCACGGTGATACCTGTTTTTCGCGGGCTGGGCGGGGTTCAGCGCAGTTTCGAGCTGGACCGGCGGATGATCTTGATCGAGTGGGTCAGGTTCGGCTTGCGGGTGACGCTGATGGGCCGGCGGTTGACGGTGTCGATGGTGATATTCCAGAAGCCGGTGCTCGGCGCGGTGATCTTGGCTGGGAACTTGTCGAACGCGCCGCCATGATAGGTGTGACGTCCGCCGTTCTTGAAGCTTCGGAAGTTGGCGTCGTTCATCAGGCGGATGTTGCAGACCTGGGAGCATTCGATGACGACGATATCGTCTTCGTTGAGGTGCTCGCGCTGGTGGATAAATTTCATGGGCGCCTCCAGAAGGGCTTTTGCTACAAAATCAAAACGATGGCGCAGTTTATCAGGCCACGGCCGGCGGCTTTGACAATTTAAAACAGTTATTTGCCGATTATTTAGGATAAATCTGACTGATCCGGAGAAAAATGCCATTTCTGCGGTCGGACGGTCTTTAACGGAGGAAATGTATGAAGTGGGGTGTGTTGATTCTGGCCTTGGCGATCAGTGGTTGTGCGACAGTCTCGGACATTAACCAGACACTGCCCACCCTGAACGTGATTTCAGGGAAAAAGCCGCAGGAGTACGCCAAGTGCGTCAGCGACAAACTGGCTGACAGCCGTGGCCAGTTGCAGATCGAACCGCATAAGGACGGTATGCGCGTTATCGTTCCGCAGAAACTGTCGGCGGGGCCGACCGCGGTGTTCGATATCGAGGAGCGTTCCAGCGGCAGCAGCATCAAGCTGCATGAAAGCATGTCCAACGTGCCCATGCGTCCGGGCGATATCCGCAAGGCGGCGGAGGACTGCATTTCCGGCTGATAGCCGCGTGACTTTTCAACAGCCCGCCCTGGCCCGGATTTCCCTGGCGCAGGCGGGCTTTTTTGTGCCCGATGGCAAAGCAGGCTCGGTGGATTTCGCGTTGTAGCCAAAGGTCTATTGGCCTACTCTTTGTAGGCTTATATAAAATAAGACTAAGGATATAACTAGAAAAATGGAGTTCGCCATGATCCCCATGGATCGAATACTGCTGAGCAGCCTGATGCTGTTTTTTGTCGCCAGTGCCCAGGCCGTGGATGGGCAGAAAGTGTTTACCCAAGGTGGGGCGCAGCCCGGCGCCACGGCATGCCTGGCCTGTCATGGTGGCGATGGCCTGGGTTTGGCAGCCGCCGGATTTCCACGTCTGGCGGGATTGTCGGCGGGTTATCTGCGCAAGCAGCTGGAAGATTTTCGCAGCGGCGCGCGCAGCAACCCGGTCATGCAGCCACTGGCCAAGGCCCTGAGCGATGACGAGATCGACGCGGTCAGCCAGACCCTGGCGGCCATGCCCGCGCCCATTCCAGCACCCATCAATCGCAGTTCCGTGGCCGAAGGCGTGGGGGCGAGGCTGGCCCTGCGCGGTGCCTGGGAGCGTCAGGTCCCCGAATGCGTGATCTGTCACGGACCAGGTGGCGTGGGTGTGGGAGACGCCTTTCCGCCGTTGGCCGGACAACCCGCGGCTTATCTGGTCGGGCAATTGAATGCCTGGCGCGACGGCACGCGCCGCAACGACCCGAACGATCTGATGGGACACATCGCCAAGGCCCTGAGCCCCGAGGAAATCGCCGCGGTGGCCGACTACTTCGCCAAGGCCGACAGCCAGTTGGCCAAGGCCAATAAACAGGAGCCCAAGCCATGAGCCGTGATCTTCTATTGGGCTTTTCCCTCGTATTACTGGCGAGCCAGGCTCATGGCGCTGCGGTCGCCATGGAGGACCAATCGCAGGTTCGAGAGCCGGCAGTGAGCGCTGCTCATCCTCAGTATTTCCAGGCGCCGGCGGAGAGCGAGCTGCCGGACAATGCCTACGGCAAGATGGTCCGCGACGGTTATGCGCTGTTCGTCGATACCAAGCGCCTGGCGCCGAAGTTCGTCGGCAATGGGCTCAATTGCAGCAACTGCCACCTGGATCAGGGGCGACTGGCCAACTCCGCGCCGCTGTGGGGCGCCTATCCGATGTACCCGGCGTACCGCAAGAAGAACAACAAGGTGAACACCTACGCCGAACGCTTGCAGGGCTGCTTCCAGTTCAGCATGAACGGCACGCCGCCGGCTGCCGACAGCTACGAGATCACCGCGCTGTCGGTGTATTCCTATTGGCTGGCGAGCAAGGCGCCGATCGGGGTCGAGTTGCCCGGGCGCGGTTACCCCGAGGTGCCGCAACCAGCCCAGGGCTATGACCTGGCCCGTGGCGAGCAGGTGTACCGGGCGCAATGCGCGGTCTGCCATGGCGATAACGGCCAGGGCCAGAAGGTCGGCACGGACTATGTCATGCCGCCGCTCTGGGGCAAGGACTCGTACAACTGGGGCGCGGGCATGCACCGGATCAACACGGCCGCGTCCTTTATCAAATACAACATGCCCTTGGGCAAGGCCGGCAGCTTGAGCGACCAGCAGGCCTGGGACGTGGCGGCGTTCGTCAACCGCCATGAGCGGCCGCAGGACCCGCGCCTGGTGGAGGGCTCGATCGAGAAGACCCGGCTCAAGTTCCACGCCAACGACGGGGTCAATCTGTATGGCCAGACGGTAGATGGCGTGCTGATTGGCCAGGGCATCCGATAAACTGTCGGCCATTGTCAAGGATGCCGTCGAAATCCAGGTTTCGGCGGCATCGTTTTTTGGGAGAAAGCATGAAACGCGAAACAGTCCGGGAGAGGCATGCAGAGGGGCATATCTCTGCGACCCATGTGATTCAGAATCCGGCGAATTCCGGGGAGTGGATCGTGTTCTTCAAGAAAAGCGCGGGGCGCAGCTACTTTCTTGTGGATGACAACGATGAAGTCGAGTCATTCGACCGGCTGGACGACCTGATCGAGACCATTCGCAACCTGGGCATCAAGTTTGCCGAGATTCATATGTAGGCAGGCCATGAGGGCCGCCTGCTATTTGCAAACCACCACCACGCTGCGGCTTTTGTAGTTGCCGACATCCGCCCCCAGGGTCTTGTCGCTTTCCTTGAGTGATGGCGTGCCGTCGGTGCCGATGATCCGATAACCGGTGCCGGCACAGGAGGCATCGGCCTTTTCATAGCAGCTGGCCCAGGAGCTGGCTTCGCCGGAGCAATCGATGCTCAGGCCTTGCTCGCCGTTTTCCAGGTAGGTATCGGAAACGGTGGCGCATCCGGTCAGGGCCAGTACCGCGGTCAGTGCCAGAAGTTTGTGCATGGGAGTGATCGTCGTCGAGAAGTTGAGCCCCGGGGGAGGGCTGGACACCCTTGGCGAGCGTCTGGGACGAGATGCTATAGCGAACCGCCACTGCGGTATAGATCAGCATGAAAAGCCCTGCGCGGGGCAGGGCTCTTCGATACAGGGGCGGTCTCAGGCCTTGGGGCTGCGACGCGCCGAGGCGTGGCCTGCCGAATCCTCGAACACCGATGCCACTTCGACCGCCATCGCCTCGCTGGCGAAAGGTCCGGCGACGTTCTCGCCCTGGGCACTGACCAGCCACCACTGGCCATCTTTCAACTGCTTGATCTGGTAACCGTTTACGCTTTTTGTTGCCGACATCTATCTGCCTCGTTGGCGGGTTCAAGGGCGCCATGATAGCGGGAAACGGGCCACAGCAAGAGTGCGGATCGGGGCTCAAGTGCAGAAAAGTTAAGGCCTTGCGGCCGGATGGCAGTTTACGGCGCGGGCTATCTGTACGATGCTGCGCAGCTATGTTCGCAGCCAGTGCGGAACTATCCGCGGCAATATTTCTCTTAGATGGCAGCGGTTAGCCAGCGCGGCCCATTGTAAGGTGCACGCGGCCTGATTAGACTGCGCCGAAATTCGTACGTACAGCCCTTTTAAGGACTCATATGATCAAGAAATGCTTGTTCCCAGCAGCCGGTTACGGTACTCGCTTCCTGCCAGCGACTAAAGCCATGCCCAAAGAAATGCTGCCGGTGGTGAACAAGCCACTGATCCAGTACGGCGTTGAAGAAGCACTGGACGCCGGCCTGAACGAAATCTCCATCGTCACCGGTCGCGGCAAGCGCGCCCTGGAAGACCACTTCGACATCAGCTACGAGCTGGAAAACCAGATCAAGGGCACCGACAAGGAAAAATACCTGGTTGGCATCCGCAAGCTGCTGGACGAGTGCTCGTTCTCCTACACCCGCCAGACTGAGATGAAAGGCCTGGGCCACGCGATCCTGACCGGCCGCCCACTGATCGGCGACGAGCCGTTCGCCGTGGTCCTGGCGGACGACCTGTGCGTGAACCTGGAAGGCGACGGCGTCCTGACCCAGATGGTCAAGCTGTACAAGCAGTATCGCTGCACCATCGTCGCGATCCAGGAAGTTGACCCGCAGGAAACCAACAAGTACGGGGTGATCGCCGGTGACCTGATCGGTGACGACCTCTACCGCGTGCGCAACATGGTCGAGAAGCCGAAGCCGGAAGACGCTCCGTCGAACCTGGCGATCATCGGTCGTTACATCCTGACCCCGGACATCTTCAGCCTGATCGAGCAGACCGAGCCAGGCAAAGGCGGCGAGATCCAGATCACTGACGCCCTGATGAAGCAGGCGCAGGACGGTTGCGTGATCGCCTACAAGTTCAAGGGCAAGCGTTTCGACTGCGGTGGCGCCGAAGGCTACATCGAAGCGACCAACTTCTGCTTCGAACACTTCTACAAGACTGGCAAGGCTTACTGATAGCCCGCTTCGTCCTTGTACTGAAAAGCCACCTTCGGGTGGCTTTTTCGTTTTATGCCCCTATGTAAATCCTCTAGCGCTGACCGCATGCGCATCTGCGGTTATGCTGTCAGCCTGCCTGGGAGAGTGAAATGGCCTACGATTTTGATCTTTATGTAATTGGCGCCGGTTCCGGCGGTGTGCGTTCGGCGCGGTTCGCCGCGGGTTTTGGCGCGAAAGTCGCGGTCGCCGAAAGCCGCTATCTGGGTGGTACCTGTGTCAACGTCGGCTGCGTGCCGAAAAAACTGCTGGTGTACGGCGCTCACTTCGCCGAGGACTTCGAGCAGTCCGCAGGCTTCGGCTGGACCCTGGGCGAGGCCGATTTCGACTGGGCCACCCTGATCGCCAACAAGGATCGCGAGATCAATCGCCTGAACGGCATCTATCGCAATCTGCTGGTCAACAGCGGCGTGACCCTGCACGAAGGCCACGCCAGGCTGATCGATCCGCATCAGGTGGAAATCAATGGCCAGCGTTACAGCGCCAAGCACATCCTGATCGCCACCGGCGGCTGGCCGCAGATCCCGGACATTCCGGGGCGCGAACACGCCATCAGTTCCAACGAAGCGTTTTTCCTCAAGGAACTGCCCAAGCGCATCCTGGTGGTGGGCGGTGGTTATATCGCGGTGGAGTTCGCCGGGATCTTCCACGGCCTGGGCGCGGACACCAAGCTGCTGTATCGCGGCGAGCTGTTCCTGCGCGGCTTCGATGGTGCGGTGCGCAAGCACTTGCAGGAGGAGCTGACCAAGCGTGGGCTCGACCTGCAGTTCAACGCCGATATCGAGCGCATCGAAAAGCAGGCCGATGGCAGCCTGAACGTCACCCTCAAGGATGGGCGCGAGCTGGTCACCGATTGCGTGTTCTACGCCACCGGGCGGCGGCCGATGCTCGACAACCTGGGGCTGGAAAATACCGGGGTGAAGCTCGACAAACGTGGCTTCATCGAGGTCGATGAGCAGTACCAGAGCGCCGAACCGTCGATCCTGGCGATTGGCGATGTGATCGGTCGTGTGCAGTTGACGCCGGTAGCCCTGGCCGAAGGCATGGCCGTGGCGCGGCGCCTGTTCAAGCCGGAGCAGTATCGTCCGGTGGACTACAACATGATCCCGACCGCGGTGTTCAGCCTGCCGAACATCGGCACCGTCGGCCTCACCGAAGAACAGGCGCGGGAAGCGGGGCACAAGGTGCAGATCTTCGAAAGCCGCTTCCGGCCGATGAAGCTGACCCTGACCGAATGCCAGGAGCGCACGCTGATGAAGCTGGTGGTGGATGCCGACACCGACAAGGTGCTGGGCTGCCATATGGTCGGCCCGGACGCCGGCGAGATCGTCCAGGGCCTGGCGATTGCCTTGAAGGCCGGCGCCACTAAGCGTGACTTCGACGAAACCATCGGGGTCCACCCGACGGCCGCCGAAGAGTTCGTCACCATGCGCACGCCGGTCGCCGGTTAAGCCTGCTCTGGCGGCTCCGGCCGCTGTTCTTCTGGCTCCGCCTCGACCTTCGCGGCGGCAGCCAGTTGCAGGGCCTCCAGGCTCGCCTCGGCCTTGGCGGCGCGCAGTTCCAGTTGTCGGTTGTCCTGCAGCTGTTGCTCCAGGTTCTGCTTGAACTCATGACTCTCCAACAAGGCGACGCGCAGGCGTTCTTGGAGGAGGGTGTGTTCGCTGTTCAGGCGGGTGGATTGCTCCATCAGCTGGCCAAGCTTGCCGTCAGCCTTCTGTATCTGTTCCTGTGCCTGGCGCAATTCCTTCTGGGTGGCGCGCTGCTCGCTGGTCAAGCGCTCATTGTCGCGGTGCAACTGGGTGATCTCATCCTGGCGTACCAAGGCACTTTGCTGGGCCTGGCGCAGTTCCTGTTGCACTTGCTGCAGTTGGCCTTCATGGCGGCGTTGATCCTGTTCGCGCTGCTCCTTGACCGCGCTGCGGTAATGCTCAAGGGCGTCCCGGGCGTGCAGGTGCTTTTCTTCCAGCGAGCGAATCTGCTCGTCCTTGTCTTTTAGGCGCAACTCGAAGTCCGCCAGGGCCTGGTTCAGCCCGGCATTGCGGGTCTGTTCGCTCTGCAGCATGGAGCGGGTCTCCTGCAGCAGGGCGCTTTCGCTGGCCAGGGCTGACGCCTGGGTCTGCAGTTGTTGTCGCAACTGGGCTTGTGCCTGTTCGGCCGCGGCCTGCTGCGCCGCCAATTCCTGGTTCATTTCCGCCACTTGCGCCTGGGCCTGCTCCACAGGTTCCTGGGCCTGTTCGCGCAGGCGTTGGGCCATGCGCTGGACCAGTTCCGTCAGCTCTTCTTCCAGGGCTTCCTGGGGCGCGGCGCGGCGGGCTTCGCTCTGCTCCAGCTCCTTCAGGTAGCGGTGGATGGTGGTTTTCGAACCGGTATTGCCCATTTCGATGCGCACCGCATCGATGCTGGGGTGTTCGCCGCGGGCGAGGATTGCCGAACGGGCGATTTGCACCACCGCCTTGTTAACGCCGCCACGAGCCATGGTATCTCCTACGATTACGTAATTTTTTACGTGGTATGTATAAAGTGTAATTTTACAATAAAAACAAAGATAAATATTCGGAATATTGACATGGGATATACTGGTATTACCCCATGTCATCGCCAGATCGCCCTGTTTCAGCCCGCCATTTCCATACCGCAACACGAGTCGAGCAAGCCATGAGTGAACTGGATCGTTATCTGCGCGCCGCGACGCGCGACAACACCCGGCGCAGTTACCGGGCGGCCATCGAGCATTTCGAGGTGACCTGGGGCGGGTTTCTGCCGGCGACCAGCGACAGCGTGGCGCGTTATCTGGTGGCGTATGCGGGGGAGCTGTCGATCAACACCCTGAAGTTGCGGCTCTCGGCCCTGGCGCAGTGGCACAACAGCCAGGGGTTCGCCGATCCGACCAAGGCGCCGGTGGTGCGCCAGGTGTTCAAGGGCATTCGCGCGCTGCACCCGGCGCAGGAGAAACAGGCTGAGCCCTTGCAGTTGCAGCATCTGGAGCAGGTGGTGGCCTGGCTGGAGCAGGAAGCCACCCAGGCCCGGCTCGATGACAATCAGCCAGCGCTGCTGCGGGCGCGGCGTGATAGCGCGCTGATTCTCCTGGGGTTCTGGCGCGGCTTTCGCAGCGATGAGTTGTGCCGGCTACGGATCGAGCATGTGCAGGCGGTAGCGGGCTCCGGCATCAGCCTGTATCTGCCCCGCAGCAAGAGCGATCGCGACAACCTCGGCAAGACCTGGCACACCCCGGCGTTGCGGCGGTTGTGCCCGGTCCAGGCCTATATCGAGTGGATCAACGCCGCCGCCCTGGTACGCGGCCCGGTGTTTCGTGGCATCGACCGCTGGGGCCATCTGAGCGAGGAGGGCCTGCATGCCAATAGCGTGATTCCGCTATTGCGCCAGGCCCTGGAGCGCTCCGGGGTCGCCGCCGAGCAATACACCAGCCACTCCCTGCGCCGCGGCTTTGCCACCTGGGCCCATCGCAGCGGCTGGGACCTCAAGTCGCTGATGAGCTACGTCGGCTGGAAGGACATCAAGTCGGCCATGCGTTATGTCGAGGCCAGCCCGTTTCTCGGCATGGCCCTGACCCAGGAAAAGCCGGTCGGCGAGTAAATGCAGATTTCTTCTATTAATACTGCGCGCTAATAGCCAAACCTAATCAGCAGCATCAGCTTTGCCAATGAGCCTTGGCTGGGAGCATTGGTTAGGATTCTCCCCATCAAGTTTTCAACCCAAGTTTTTACCCACTGATGGAGAATCACCGATGCCTATCATCAACAGCCAAGTCAAACCGTTCAAAGCAACCGCCTTCAAGAATGGCGAGTTCATCGAAGTGTCGGACGCCACTCTGAAAGGTAAATGGTCCGTCGTGTTCTTCTACCCGGCTGACTTCACCTTCGTTTGCCCAACCGAGCTGGAAGACCTGGCAGACAACTACGCCGAATTCCAGAAACTGGGCGTGGAAATCTACAGCGTTTCGACCGACACCCACTTTGCCCACGCGGCCTGGCACAACACTTCGCCAGCCATCGGCAAGATCCGCTACACCATGATCGGCGACCCGACCCTGGCCATCTCCCGCAACTTCGACGTGCTGATCGAAGAAGCCGGTCTGGCTGACCGTGGCACCTTCGTGATCAACCCGGAAGGCCAGATCAAGATCGTTGAAATCAACGACGGCGGTGTCGGCCGTGACGCTTCCGAGCTGCTGCGCAAGATCAAGGCCGCTCAATACGTCGCTGCCCACCCAGGCGAAGTCTGCCCAGCCAAGTGGAAAGAAGGCGAGGCCACCCTGGCTCCTTCCCTGGACCTGGTCGGCAAGATCTAAGTCTGTGACTCGCTACAGCAGGGCGGACCGCCGCACCTAAGTCAGCTGCACCGCCCTCAAGAACGCCCGGGCGAGATTCGCTCGGGCGTTTTTTTTCGATCTGAATAAAAGGAAATCGCCCGTATGTTGGACGCCAATCTTAAAGCCCAGTTGAAGTCATACCTGGAACGGGTCACCCAGCCGATCGAGATCGTTGCCTCTCTCGACGACGGTGCGAAATCCCAGGAAATGCTTGAACTGTTGAAAGACGTTGCCAGTCTTTCCAGTCAGATTACCTTGCTCGACAACGGCAGCGATGGACGTAAACCATCGTTCTCGATCAATCGCCCGGGTGCCGATATCAGCCTGCGTTTCGCCGGCATCCCCATGGGCCACGAATTCACTTCCCTGGTGCTGGCCTTGCTGCAAGTCGGCGGCCACCCCTCGAAAGCCAGTGTCGAGGTGATCGAACAGATCCGCGCCCTCAAGGGTGAGTTCAACTTCGAGACTTACTTCTCGCTGTCCTGCCAGAACTGCCCGGACGTGGTCCAGGCACTGAACCTGATGGCGGTGCTGAACCCGAACATCCGTCACGTCGCCATCGACGGCGCGCTGTTCCAGGATGAAGTCAACGATCGCAAGATCATGGCGGTCCCCAGTGTCTACCTCAATGGCGTGAACTTCGGCCAGGGCCGCATGGGCCCGGAAGAGATCCTCGGCAAGCTCGACACTGGGGCCATCGAGAAACAGGCGGAAAAAATCAGTGCCAAGGACGCCTTCGACGTCCTGGTGGTCGGCGGTGGCCCGGCCGGTGCGTCGGCAGCGATCTACGCGGCCCGTAAAGGCATCCGTACCGGTGTCGCGGCCGAACGTTTCGGCGGCCAGGTACTGGACACCATGGCCATCGAGAACTTCGTCTCGGTCCAGGAAACCGAAGGACCGAAACTGGCCAGTGCCCTGGAAGAGCACGTTCGCCAGTACGACGTCGACATCATGAACCTGCAGCGCGCCAGCGCGCTGGTACCGGCCAAGGAAGTCGGCGGCCTGCACGAAGTGCGTTTCGAAAGCGGCGCGAGCCTCAAGGCCAAGTCGCTTATCCTGGCCACCGGAGCCCGCTGGCGCGAGATGGGTGTGCCCGGCGAGCAGGAATACAAGGCCAAGGGTGTGTGCTTCTGCCCGCACTGCGACGGTCCGCTGTTCAAGGGCAAGCGCGTGGCGGTTATCGGTGGCGGCAACTCCGGCGTTGAAGCGGCCATCGACCTGGCGGGTATCGTCAGCCACGTGACCCTGCTGGAGTTCGACAGCAAGCTGCGCGCCGATGCCGTGCTGCAACGCAAGCTGTACAGCCTGCCGAACGTCAACGTGATCACCAGCGCGCTGACCAGCGAAGTCAAGGGTGACGGCCAGAAGGTCACCGGCCTGGTGTACAAGGACCGCGATTCGGGCGAGTTCAACACTGTCGATCTGGAAGGGATCTTCGTGCAGATCGGCCTGCTGCCGAACACCGACTGGCTCAAGGGCACCGTCGAGCTGTCGCCCCGTGGCGAGATCATTGTCGATGCCCGTGGCGAGACTTCGCTGCCCGGCGTGTTTGCCGCCGGTGACGTGACCACCGTGCCGTACAAGCAGATCGTGATCGCGGTAGGCGAGGGCGCCAAGGCCTCGCTGAGCGCCTTCGACCACCTGATCCGTACCTCCGCACCGGCCTGAGCCGACAGCGGAAAAAACAAAACCCCATGAGCCAAGGCTCATGAGGTTTTTTATTTGTATCCGAGGCTTCTGTAGGAGCGAAGCTTGCTCGCGATCAACGATGACGCGGTGGTTCAGACAAACCGCGTTATGCCTATCGCGGGCAATCGAGCGTCGACCGGCCGCTCCTACACAGGTGGGTTACAGCGGTGCAGGCTGGATGATCTCAACCCAGTAGCCATCCGGGTCCTTGATAAAGGCCAGGCTCTTCATGCGACCGTCGTTCAGGCGCTTCTGGAAATCGCAGCCCAGGGCTTCGAAACGTTCGCAGGCGGCGACGATATCCGGCACCGAGATGCAGATATGGCCAAAGCCGCGCGGGTCGGTGTTGCCGTTGTGGTAGGCGAAGTCCGCGTCGTGCTCGGTGCCGTGGTTGTGGGTCAGCTCGAGGATGCCGGGGATCGACTTCATCCACTCGGTGCGGGCCGCGGCATCGGCCGGGATCTGGGCCTTGTCCACCAGGGCCAGGAAGTACAGGCTGAATTCGGCTTCGGGGAAGTCGCGTTTTTCCACCAGCGAGAAACCCAGGACGCGGGTGTAGAAGTCCAGGGATTTAGTGATGTCCTTGACCCGCAGCATGGTGTGGTTGAACACGAAGTGGGCGGTGGCGGTGTCAGGCTGGGCAGTCACGCCGGGGAAAGTATTGAGTTCGTGCAGGCTCATGGGCCCTCCGGAAATGAAGTGGGCAAGAATATTCATGCTAATGAGCCCCTTGGCTTGCAGGGCTTCGGGCGTCCTTGCGGTCGGTCAATGATACGCAAGAGCGGCTGGGCGCACCAAACACAAAGCTACGAATCTGTTGCTCGATACTCCTGCCAGCCTCAGACTTCAGGGCTCGTCCCCTACGTGTTCATGACCATGCGCTTATCGTTCAAAACCCTGTGTCTGCTTGCGTCCTGGCTTCTGGTTCCGGCCCTGGCAGAGGCGGCGGACCCGGTGATCACCTGGCCCAGCGGCTGGCAGATAGAAGAGTTGCCACAGGCAGCGACAGAAGAGCCGGCGAAGGTATTCCGCCAGCGCGCAGTGAAGAACGATGCCGGCGGCACGCCGTTGATGGTCATGGAGTTGACCATGACTCAAGTGGAAAGTGGGCATCAGGTCAATCTGCAAGGAGTCTTGCTGGAGATGCGCAAGTCGGTGCAGAAGGACTTCGGGCGCGGTGGTTATCAAAGTGTCTGCACGCGTATTCACGACACGACATTGAGTCGTCTGGCGGCGCTGGAAACCACTTGCACCATTACCGAGAACGGCCGTCATGTGTTGTCGCAAACACTGGTGGCTGCTGTCGATGGCGATAAGGCCTATGTATTGTCTTATGCCGGACAGGCTGCGGTTTATGCCGAAAGTCAGGAGGAGATCCGCGAGGTGCGAAGTAGCCTGAAACTTTAGTGGAGGGGGGCGATTGTCCTACGTCGATCGGCGCGGTTCGCGCCTTTGAACTAAGTACAAAGTTGTAGGATCAAGCAGGGGGATTGCTACGCAGGTGCAGTTCCGGCTGGGTGTTTATTGCCGCTCAGGCAATCTATGGGCTGCAACTTATTCGATTTCGAAACAAACAACCTTGGCTTAAAGGTAAAGACCCTGCATGGGCAGGGTCTTTTATATACATCGGTTTCTTAACCGCGCAGCCAGGAATCTACAGTGGCGGCGCCGTACTGTTCTTTCCAGGCTTTAAGACCACGATGGTTGCCGCCCTTGGTTTCGATCAGCTCGCCGGTGTGCGGGTTCTGATAAACCTTGACCACGCGGGCACGACGGGTTTTCGGTGCGCCCGAGAGCGGCAGAGCGGATTTGCCCGGATGAGGATCGAGAATGGCGATAATGTCGCGCAGGCTTTTGCCGTAGGTCTTCATCAGGCCCTGGAGCTTTTCCTCGAACTCGATTTCTTTCTTGAGTCCGGCGTCGTTCTTCAGGGATTCCAGCTGGGCGAGCTGTTCTTGAAGGGCCTTTTCTGCTGCACGAAATTCAGCGAGTCTGGACAATATCTTTACTCCAATAGTGTATTTGGCTGATACCAACCGCAAACAAAGCTATAAGCCAAGAGCCTTAGAACGACTCGATTATAATGGCCCACCTGTGAATCTTGTACAGGCATGAAAAATTGTAGTAGTTAATCTGGCGCAAGTAAATCACGTCGTTGTTGATGCACACAATTTGCCATCTTCTGATTCAAATTGGTGCGCGAAACAATTGCCGAGTTCAATAAATTTTCATTAAAAATGGCTATTTAGTGGCGCGCCAGTGCTTGTAGGAACTCTTCTCCGGGCATCGGCCTGCCGAATAAGTAGCCCTGCAGGAAGTCGACGCCATGGGCGGCCAGATAGTCCTGTTGTTCCGCTGTTTCCACGCCCTCGGCGACTATTCCCAGTTCGAGTTTGCCCGAGAGTTCGATGATGCTGTCGAGTATGTGACGGGACAGGGCGTCGACACCGATCATGGCCACGAAACTCTGGTCGATCTTCAGATAGTCGACATTGAACTTGCGCAAGTAACCCAGGCTTGAATGGCCGGTACCGAAGTCGTCGATGGCGATCATCACCCCCAACTTGTGCAGCTCCTCGAACAGGCTATGGGTGATCGCCGTCGGTTCCACCAGTTCGCGCTCGGTTAGCTCCAGGACCAACCTCACCTTGCCTGGCGGGAACATGCCGAGAAACTCCCGGCAGTCCTCCAGCAACTCCAAATCCTGGCAATGGCTGGCGGTGATGTTGATGCCGATATGAAAGTCGTCGATGAAGGTATGGGCGTGAGGCGCCAGCAGCAGGGCGGTCTGCTGCATCAGCGAACGGGTCATGGGCACGATCAGGCCGGAATGCTCGGCGAAGGGAATGAACAGGTCCGGACGCACCAGACCTTCCCGGGGGTGTTTCCAGCGCATCAGCACTTCGATGCCGGCCCACTGTTTAGTGTCGCCACGCACCACGGGCTGGAAGTACGGGATGAACTCCGCCGCTTCCAGGGCGCGTTGCAGTTCATGGCTGGGTGACGACGAGCGTTTTTGTAGCCAGTGGCCCAGGGCCGCCGCCAGCACCCCGAAGAAAATCAGCAGGCTGAACAGGGCAGGGTATTGGGACTTCATGTAGAGCCAGATATCGCCCTCGGGGAACCCCGAATTGACGCTGTAGGGGTAGCGCGAAGAAGCCATCTGATAAGGGGCGACCGGGGCTGGCGGAGCGATGGATTGATGGACCTGGCCATCGTCGGCCAGCCAGTAGGGGCCGACTTGCAGTTGCAGCTCGGCAAAACGACTGATCAGGCGCAAAGCGTTGCTCAGGTGATAACCGTCGATGGTGGCCAGGACCGCGCGTTCGCCTTCTTGCAGGCGATAGACCAGCAGCGCGGTATTGGGCGTGACCGGGTTGCCGTCCATCAACCACAGCTTGCCGTCGACATAGTTGGCCGGGTCCAGCGCGAACGAGGATGGGCCGAGCAGCGAGCTGCAGTAATTGTCATTGCGCCACACCAGATTGGTCGAGCGTACGAACGGGCGGCGGGTCACCTGCTCGCGCAGGGCCAGTTGCCTGAAGTCGTCGCAGGGTTGGCCGACTTGCACCATCAGCGACCGGGCGGCGATGTCGGTGTTGTCGAGCATCAGGTCGAACTGACGGATCGCTTCCTCGGCGGTCTGCTGGCTGCTGTGGATCAGCGCGCGCTCGGCCTGCATATAGAGGATGACCACGCCCAGCAGAACCGGCAGCAAGCCGATCAGCAGGGTCCACAGGTTGCGGGTGGAGCGTTTCAACGGGCCTTTGGCGGTCAATGGCATGGAGGAAAAACCTGTGGCGAAGTGGGGGCCAGAGAACGCTCAACAGCCGGTGGACGGTACGGCGGCATCCGCTCCATGGGCATGATAGACGGCGCCCCCGGGTTGCGCTCAGTCATGGCGATACAGACTCCGCGCCTGCTCGATAAAGGCCAGGGTCGCCGGTGACGCCTGCCGCCGGTCCAGCACCGCCAGCCCTACCTGGCGCCGGACGGGGGGTGATAGTGCCTTGATCAGGTAACGCGGATCGCTGGCCTCGGGCAGCGACAACTGGGCGACCAGGGTCAGGGCATCGCCGCGGGCCACGGTCTCCAGGGTGCTGAGCAGTTGCGAGCTGCGATAGTGGATGTTGGGGCTGAGCCTGGCCGCGAGGAACAGCCGGGAAACCAGCTCGGCGGAACCGGCTTCGGTGAGGATGAACGGGTCGTCGCACAGCTCGGCGAGGCTCACCGAGTCCTTGCTGGCCAGCCCGTGCTGGCTGGGGATCAGCGCCACCATCTGGTCTTCCACCAGGGCGAAGCAGTCGAAGCGCTCCTGGGGTAGCACCACGAAACCGACATCGATACGGCGTTCCTCCAGCCATTGCAGCACCTGGCGGTCGGGCCCTTCGTCGATGTGCACCTCGATACCGGGATGAGCCGCGCGGTAACGCTGGAGGATCGCCGGGAGCAGTTTCATCGACGAAGTCGGGCCGAACGAGCCGATGCGCAAGGTGCCGCGTTTCATGCCGCGGGCGTCGGCGGCTTCCTGTTCCATGGTGGCGGCCAGGCCGAGGATGGCGCGAGCCCGCAGCAACAATTGCTGGCCGATATCGGTGAGTTCCACCAGTGACTGATGCCGGCGGATCAGCTCGACCCCCAGTTCCTGTTCCAGGGACTTGAGCGCGTGGGACACCGCGGACTGGCTGATACCCAGCCGGCTGGCGGCGCTGGTGAAGCCGCGCAACTCGGCCACCAGGGAGAAGATCTGCAGTTGGCTCAGGGTCATGAGTAAAAGCTCATTTTACGATGATCGGGCATTAGCCGAAGAATACCCGAACCTTCCTTCAACCGCGCCTCGGGGCCTTATGAAAACTGTCGATCAATCCTGTGCCGGACCTTCCGATAGGCCGGTGTATTGCAAGCTGGCGGCGGTCACCATGATCTGGGGTGGAACCTTCGTCGCTGGGCGGCTATTGGCGGGTACCTTGGAGCCATTGTTAGCCGCCAGCCTGCGTTTTCTCCTGGCCAGCCTGGCCTTGCTGCTGTTCATGGCGATCGCCCGGATTGCCCTGGTGCGCCCGAGCTGGATGCAGTTCGCCCAGCTGGCGGTGCTGGGGTTTTTCGGGATCTTTTTCTACAACCTGTGTTTCTTCGAGGGCTTGCAGTCGATCAATGCGTCCCGCGCCTCGCTGATCGTCGCCCTCAATCCGGCGGTGATTGCCCTGGCGTCCTGGGCGCTGTTCAAGGAGCGCTTGAGTGGCGCCAGGCTGTTCGGCATTGCCTTGTGCCTGGGCGGGGCAGGGGTAGTGATCCTCAGTCGCGATCCGGGGGCCTTGTCCAGCGGCCCGGGCAGTTGGCGCGGGGACCTGCTGATTTTTGGCTGTGTGCTGGGCTGGGGTGTCTATTCGCTGTTTTCGCGCAATCTGAACCAGAGCCTGGGCCCGTTGCAGACCGTGACCTATTCGATCCTGCTGGGCACGGCGATGCTCTGGAGCACCGCGGCGCTGCGCGGCGAGGTGCGGATCGAGGCGCTGGCGAGCCTGACCCTGGAGCAGGGCCTGAGCCTGCTGTACCTCGGCGTGCTGGGCTCGGCCCTGGCCTATATCTGGTACTACGACGGCCTGCGCAAGATCGGCGCGACCCGCTCGGGGGTGTTTATCGCGCTCAATCCGCTGACCGCGGTGCTCCTTGGCGCGCTGCTGCTGGACGAGCGCCTGAGCCTGGCCATGTGCCTGGGCGGCGGGCTGATCCTGTGGGGCATTTACCAGTGCAACAAACCCCTTGCGAGCCTGGAAAAAAAGCGGATTTTATAGAGAGTGCGGACAAACAGTTTTACGCTGTGTAGAATCTGGTTACGCATACAATAATAAAGTCTTCTGGCAGCAGAAGCCTCGCCCCCCAGCCGGTAAGACAGGGTCGACATGAAGATTCTCGGGTTCCAACTGATTTACGGTGATTTCCTCGCGCGCAGCGTGCGGGGCATCTCTTGCGCGCCACCTGCCTGCCTCAGCATTGCTAGCAACTAACGATCCGTTAATTTCTAAAAGCATGATGAGGCGCCAACCATGGCAGATATCTTCGAAAACCCGATGGGCCTGATGGGCTTTGAATTCATCGAATTCGCATCGCCTACCCCCAACACCCTCGAGCCGATCTTCGAGATCATGGGTTTCACCAAGGTCGCGACCCACAGGTCCAAAGACGTGCACCTGTATCGCCAGGGTGCGATCAACCTGATCCTCAACAACGAGCCCCACAGCGTCGCTTCGTACTTCGCCGCCGAGCACGGCCCGTCCGTGTGTGGCATGGCGTTCCGGGTCAAGGATTCGCAAAAGGCCTACAAGCGCGCCCTGGAACTGGGTGCCCAGCCGATCCACATCGAAACCGGCCCGATGGAGCTGCACCTGCCGGCGATCAAAGGCATCGGCGGCGCGCCGCTGTACCTGATCGACCGTTTCGGCGAAGGCAGCTCGATCTATGACATCGACTTCGTCTACCTCGAAGGCGTGGACCGCCATCCGCAAGGCGCCGGCCTGAAGATCATCGACCACCTGACCCACAACGTGTATCGCGGGCGCATGGCCTACTGGGCCGGCTTCTACGAGAAGCTGTTCAACTTCCGCGAGATCCGTTACTTCGACATCAAGGGTGAATACACCGGCCTGACCTCCAAGGCCATGACCGCGCCCGATGGCATGATCCGCATCCCGCTGAACGAAGAGTCGTCCAAGGGCGCCGGGCAGATCGAAGAGTTCCTGATGCAGTTCAACGGCGAGGGCATCCAGCACGTGGCCTTCCTTACCGACGACCTGGTCAAGACCTGGGATCAGTTGAAGAAGATCGGCATGCGCTTCATGACCGCACCGCCGGACACTTACTACGAAATGCTCGAAGGCCGCCTGCCGAACCACGGCGAGCCGGTGAACGAGCTGCAGTCGCGGGGCATCCTGCTGGACGGCTCCTCGGAAGAGGGCGACAAGCGCCTGCTGCTGCAGATCTTCTCGGAAACCCTGATGGGCCCGGTGTTCTTCGAATTCATCCAGCGTAAAGGCGACGATGGTTTCGGCGAAGGCAACTTCAAGGCACTGTTCGAATCGATCGAACGCGACCAGGTCCGTCGTGGCGTGCTGTCCACCGACTAAGCCACAGCCTGCCTGACAATCAAGCCCGGTCGGGGAATTCTCGACCGGGCTTTGTTTTGCCTGTCGGTTGGCGATTGTGAATGTGTTAATGTTCGGCCTTTGTGGCGCCGAGCGCCGCCATCCAGCCCTGTGAACGACCCGCACATGACCAACCCAAGACCTTCCCTGACATTGACCCTGCTTCAGGCCCGCGAAGCGGCCATGGCGTTTTTTCGCCCGTCCCTCAACCAGCACGACCTGACCGAGCAGCAGTGGCGGGTGATCCGCATCCTGCGCCAGAACGGCGAGCTGGAAAGCCATCAGCTGGCGAAAATGGCCTGTATCCTGCCGCCGAGCATGACCGGCGTGCTGACCCGCCTGGAGCGCGACGAATATGTCAGTCGGCGTAAATCCCCCGAGGACCAGCGCCGCTTGTTCATCACCCTGACGGAAAAGGGCGAGGCCTGTTTCGAGTCCATGAGCGGCGACATGGAAATCAACTACCAACGTATCCAGCAGCAGTTCGGCGAAGAGAAGATGCAGGCCCTGCTGGCCCTGCTCAACGAGCTGAAGCAAATCAAACCCTGACCCGGATGCTTCTGTAGGAGCGAGGCTTGCCCGCGATGAATACGGCGCGGTGCGACAGGCAGTACGCGTGGTCCGCATCGCGAGCAAGCTTCGCTCCTACAACAGCAACAGCCGGTTCAGCTTCTGCGCTGGCGCATCAGATGCTTGAACCCCTCGTACACCAGCACCAGTACCGCCAGCCAGATCGGCAGGTAGGTCAGCCATTCCCCGGCCTTGATGCTTTCTCCCAGCAGCAGGGCCACGCCCAGCAGCAACACCGGTTCGACATAGCTCAACAAGCCGAACAGGCTGAAGGGCAGCAGGCGGCTGGCGATGATATAGGCCACCAGCGCCGAGGCACTGATCAACCCCAGCAACGGAATCAGCAGGTATAGCCAGGGGTGTTGATCGACCACGGCAAACCCCTGCTCGCCGCTTTGTACGAACCACAGCGCGATCGGCAGCAGCAGCGCCATATCGAGCCACAGGCCGCCCAGGTTATCGGCGGCCAGGCGTTTGCGCAGCACGAAGTAGACGGGATAACCGATGGCCACCAACAGGGTCGCCCAGGAAAAACTGCCCACCTGGTACAGCTCGTTGAGCACCCCCAGGGTCGCCAGGCCGGCGGCGATCTTCTGCAAACGCGACAGCTGTTCGCCGTAGACGATGCGTCCGGTCAGGACCATGGTCAGCGGCAGCAGGAAGTAACCCAGCGATACATCCAGGCTGTAGCCATTCAACGGCGCCCACATGAACAGCCACAGCTGCACCCCGAGCAGCGCCGCGGACAGTGGCAGCGCCAGCAGCAGAAGCGGTTGGCCCAGCAGTCTCTTGAGGATCGCCCCGACATGCCGCCATTCGCCGCTCAGCAGCATGAACACCGTCATGCACGGCGCGGTGAGCAGCATGCGCCAGCCGAAAATCTCCACCCCGGTCAGGGGCGCCAGCAAGGAGGTGTAGAAATACATGACGGCAAACAGCACCGACGCCAAGACCGATAGAGCAATACCTTTAGACAAGCTGTCCTCGTGTGACCTGAACCAGGCAAATGGGGTGGAAGGAAAAACTGCGGGGAATATAGAGGGTTTGGCGCGAGACGTTTACTCGGATTTAGCGCAGGTTACGGGAAAATATCCCGTTTGCCGCCACCAACCGGCAGTGCGCCAGCGGGCGGCCCGCGGAAGAGGCCGCCACTGTGGGGGAGATCAGCGTGGCGTGCGTCCGGAGACGAAGTGGCTGACGTCGTTGAAGCCCGGGGTCGAGGCATGCCCCGGGGTGACCAGCGAATCGATGAAGGCTTCATCCTCGGCACTGATCTTCACGTCCAGCGCCTTGGTGTAGGCGTCCCACTGTGCCTCGGTGCGCGGGCCGACGATCGCCGAGCTGACCGCGGCATTGTTCAGCACCCAGGCGATGGCGAACTCGACCATGCCGACCCCGCGGCCCTGGGTGTACTGCTGGATCTGCTGGGCGATGCGCAGCGACTCGACGCGCCATTCGGTTTCCAGGATGCGTTTGTCCTGGCGCCCGGCGCGGCTGTTGCTGTCGGGGGCGACATCCGGCGCGTACTTGCCGCTGAGCACGCCGCGGGCCAGCGGGCTGTAGGGCACCACGCCCAGCCCGTAGGCCTGGGCCGCGGTGATCTGTTCGGTCTCGGCCTGGCGGTTGACGATGTTGTACAGCGGCTGGCTGATCACCGGCCGGTCGACGCCGAGCCGGTCGGCGACGCGGATCACCTCGGCGATGCGCCAGCCGCGGTAGTTGGACAGGCCCCAGTAGCGGATCTTGCCCTGACGCAGCAGGTCGCCGATGGCCGACACCGTGACTTCCAGCGGCGTGTTGTGGTCTTCGCGGTGCAGGTAGTAGATGTCGACGTAATCGGTGCCCAGGCGGGTCAGGCTGGCGTCGATGCCGTTGAAGATGTGCTTGCGGCTCAGGCCGCTGCGGTTGGGCACGCCATCGGCGGGGCCGAAGCCGACCTTGGTCGCCAGTACCCATTGGTCACGCTGGCTGGCGATGGCTTCGCCGACGATTTCCTCGGAACGGCCGTTGGTGTAGACGTCGGCGGTGTCGATGAAGTTGATGCCCTGGTCCCAGGCCTTGTCGATGATGCGCAGGGAGTCCTCGGTGCTGGTCTGTTCGCCGAACATCATGGTGCCGAGGGTCAGGGGGGACACGTGCAGCCCGGAATGGCCGAGGATGCGGTAGCTCATGTACGAAATCCTTGTGCGTGAGGTAAGGCCGGCGCGACAGCGGCCAGCGACCGGTCATGGGACGCCCATCAAATACCAGAACGGGCGTAGGGGGCAATCTGAATTATCCCGCCAGCAGCTGGCAGCGCGCCTGCAAAAAGCCTTGCAGCACCTTCACCCGTTCCGAGACCTGCAAACGGTGCGGGCACAGCAGGTTGAGCGGCACGCTTTCGCCTTGCCAGTCGCCGAGCAGGGACACCAGGCGCCCGGCGCGGATGTCGCTGGCCACATCCAGCCAGGCCTTGTAGGCGATGCCATGGCCGGCCAGGGCCCAGCGCCGCGCCACTTCGCCGTCGTCGCTGAGGTAGTCGCCGCGCACCTGGACTTCCTGCACCTCGCCATCCCGGCTGAAATGCCAGCTGTTGTAGGGGCGGCCGTTGCGCAGATAGACGAGGGCGCTGTGCTCGCTCAGTTCGGCGGGTGTTTGCGGGGTACCGTGGCGCGCCAGGTAGTCGGGGCTGGCGCAGGCCAGCCGGTGATGCCGGGGCAGGATCGGCAGGGCCACCAGGCTGGAATCGCTGGGCACGCCAAAGCGCAGGGCGACGTCCACGGTCTCGCGGAACAGGTCGCTGTGCCGGTCGTTGAGCAAGAGTTGCAGGCGGATATGCGGGTGTTCGCGCTTGAAGTCGTCCAGCCAGGGCAGCAGCAGGTTGCGCCCGAAGTCCGACGGCGCCGCCAGTTGCAGCACACCGCTGAGCCCCTGGCTTTGCTGCTTCAGGGCCTGTTCGCCCTCTGCCAGGGCCGCCAGCGCCACGCGTACGCTGTCCAGGTAACGCCGGCCTTCTTCGGTGAGGCGCATGCTGCGGGTCGAGCGCGCCAGCAGGCGCATGCCCAGGCGGGTTTCCAGGCGCTTGAGGGCGATGCTGGCGGCGGCGGGGGTCAGCTCCAGGCTGCGGGCAGCGGCGGAAATGCTGCCGGAGTCGGCGGTGCGGACGAAGACTTCAAGGTCGAGAATCGAGCTCATTGCTAAAAATCCTTTAAAGATCCTTGCGTTTTACCGGGATTTTTCCTCGATTATCAAGCTGAGAATATGCACTCACTTCCATCGCACAAGGGTGACCCCCATGAAACCGCTCACTACATTCTTGCCGGATCGCACCGCCGTTATCGGCGGCGGAGGTGTGTCATGACCTGGCATTTCGATCATCTGGCCTTCAACACCGTCGAGGGCGACGCCTTGCAGCAGGCCTTCCAGGCCTTGCTCGGGCTGCAGGCCGGACGGCGCCCGCCGTTTCCCTTTCCGGGGCGCTGGCTGTACCAGGACGGCCAGGCGCTGGTGCATGTGATCGAGCAACCGACCTTCGCCGAGACGGCGCTCAGCCATATCGCCTTCAGGACCGAGGAGGATGCCGCGGTGGTATTGCAGCGGGTCCAGGCCAGCGGCCTGCCGCATCAGGTGGCGCAGGTGCCGCAGGACGGCACCTGGCAGATCTTCGTGCGCATTCCGGGTGGCCTGGTGCTGGAACTGGATGCGCCGGCGGGCGCCGACCTGCATCCGGGGTATCGCTATGAAGCGGATGGCGGCGCGCCTGACTGAAGCGCGGCGACCCCGATTGCCGGGGCCGCCGGCAACTCAGGCCGAGTGCAACTGGTAGCGCACCGCGTAACCGCTCAGGCGTTGGTCCAGGGCCGCGCGGCGGGTCGCATCCAGGTCGGGCACATGGATATCCACCCGTTGTCCGTGGCGCTCGTCGCTGACGGCCTCGACGCGGATGCCCTCGGCAACCTGGCGGACTTCGTCCTCGAACACCCGGCGAATGGCGTCCAGGCGCAGGGCCGGCTTGAAGGTCTTGCCCACGGCCGTCAGGGGAATCTGCTCGAGCAGCCAGACGTCCTTGGGCAGCGCGGCCCGTTCATGGATATGGCGCGCGGCGTGCTCCAGCAGTTCGGCCGGATCGGCGCTGGCGCCGGACTTGAGCTGGACGTACACCACCGGCAGTTCGCCGGCCTTGATGTCCGGCTTGCCCACCGCCGCGGCCATGGCCACGGCCGGGTGGCGGTGCAGGGCTTCTTCGATCATCTGCGGGTCGATGTTGTGGCCGCCGCGGATGATCAGGTCCTTGCTGCGCCCGGTCAGCCAGATGTAGCCGTCCCGGTCGATGCGCCCCAGGTCGCCGGTATCGAACCAGCCGCCGTCGAGCCACAGGCCCTGGTTCTTGTCGGCCTGCAGATAGCCCTTGAACACCGTCGGCCCGCGCAGGCAGACGTTGCCGGGTTCGTCGCTGGCGGCGTCGCGCAGGTAGTGGCCATCGCTGTCGAGCACAGCGATCTTGACCTCGCAATACGGCAGGCGCAGGCCGATGGAGCCGATCCGGCGCTCGCCGTCCCGAGGGTTGCAGCTGGTGGCGCAGGTGCTTTCGGTGAGGCCGTAACCTTCGATGATCTTCAGCCCCGAGCGCGCCTCGAACTGACGGATCAGCTCCACCGGCATCGGCGCGGCGCCGCACACCGCAAAGCGCAGGCTGGAAACGTCGATGCCGTCGTTGGGTACCTGCAGCAAGGCGGCAAAGATGGTCGGCACACCGCTGAAACAACTGATCCGGTAACGCTCCACCAGGTGCCAGAAATCCTTGATCAGCGTCGGGTTGCGGTAGCCCTGGGGTCCGGCCAGCAGTACCCGGGCGCCGCGGTGGAAGGCGGCGAGGCCAGTGAGTATCACCCCGTTGACGTGGAACAGCGGCAGCCCGCAGAGCAGCACGTCGTGGCTGCTGTAATCGCCGTGCAGGCCAATGATCTCGGCCATCGCCACTTCATTGAGGTGGCTGTGGGGCGCCAGTTTCGGCGTGCCGGTGGTGCCGCCGGTGTGGAAGTACGAGGCAATGTCGTCCGGCCGGATCACCCGGCCGCTTTCCAGGTGGTCGGTGGGGCAGGCGGCGAGCAGGGTGTCGAAGTCCAGCACGCCCTCCGGCATCGCCGGGCGCTGGCTCTTGATCGCGCTGCGTTGCGGCTCGGGCAGCAGGTTGGCCAGGTCAATGGTGACTATGGCTTCCAGTTCCGGCAGGCGCTCGCGCAGGTTGGCGACCTTCTGCCAGAGGTCGGTGCCGGGGAAGGGCGCCAGGGTCACCAGCACCGTGGTGCCGGATGCGCGGACCAGCTCGGCGATGTGCTCCGGCTCCAGCAGCGGGTTGATGGCGTTGACGATCCCGGCGGCTTCGCCGCCCCAGATCACGTAATGGGTCTGCGGCAGGTTGGGCAGCAGGAAGGACACTGCCTTGCCCGGGCGGATGCCCAGCCGGTGCAGGGCGTTGGCGGTGCGGGTGACCTGGGCGAACAACTCGGCGTAGCTGATGTTCCAGGGCTGGTCCTGGAGGCTGCCCTGGGGCAGGAAGGTCAGGGCGGTGCGCTCGCCGAAACGGCTGGCCGAGCGTTGCAACAGTTCATAGGTGCTGGCGGGAAGATTGCGCTGGGCCAGGGGCTGCTGCTGTTCCAGGGCTTGGATATCGCTCAGGCGGGCGAGGGAGATGGGCGCGGTCATGATCCTGTGGGTCTTCCTTCGGTAAGGTCTGCGAGGGAGTCATCAATCGATCCAGCCAATGGAAAACTGCCGCGGCCGGACATCTGTCCGATATACCACGGGGGCGCCCGGGCGGGCTGTTGCTTTTTGTAGCGAGGCGGTGACAAACCCGCGGCTTGTCCCAGGAAGCCGGGCCCGCCAGAGGGCAGGCCCGGTGGCAGGCTCGGAGGCGTGGCTCAGCGTTTCAGGCTGCGGGTCATGCGCAGGGCCAGCAGGCTGCCGGTGACGATCACGCCCGCCAGCAGGTACAGCGCGGCGTCGGTGGAGCCGGTGCTGTCCTTGACCCAGCCGACGATGTAGGGGCTGAGGAAACCGGCCATCTGGCCCATGGAGTTGATCAGCGCCAGGCCACCCGCGGCGGCGCCGGCACTCAGTAGCGCGGTCGGTACCGGCCAGAACATCGGCAGGCCGGTGAGGGCGCCCATGGTGGCAATGGTCAGGCCGAGGATGGCGATGGTCGGGTTGGCGGCGAAGTTGACCGCGATCACCAGGCCGATGGCGCCCATCAGCATAGGTACCACAAGGTGCCAGCGGCGTTCCTGGAGCAGGTCGGCCGAGCGACCGACCATCAGCATGAACAGCGCCGCCAGCAGATAAGGAATGGCGCTGAGCCAGCCGATCACCAGGTTGTCGCTGAAGCCGAGGTTCTTGATGATCGACGGCAGCCAGAAGTTGATGGCGTACACGCCGCTCTGGATGCAGAAGTAGATCAGGCCGAAGGCCCAGATGGCCGGGTTCTTGAACACCGCCGCCAGGGAATCGCCGGTGGTCCGCGGCTTGCGCGCGGCGTCTTCGGCCTGGTCGGCTTCCAGCAGCGCGCGTTCCTGCGGGCTCAGCCACTTGGCGTGGGCGAAATTGTCATTGAGCAGGAAGTACGCCAGGGCGCCGAGGATCACGGTGGGGATGCCCTGCAGCAGGAACATCCACTGCCAGCCGGCCATGCCACCCTGGCCCGCGGCGAAGTGGTTGAGGATCCAGCCGGAGAACGGGCTGCCGAGCAGGCCGGAGACCGGGATCGCCGACATGAACAGGGCCATGATGCGGCCGCGGCGGAAGCTCGGGAACCACTGCGAGAGGTACAGCACCACGCCGGGGAAGAAGCCGGCCTCGGCGGCGCCGGTGAACAGGCGCAGGGTGTAGAACTGGGTCGGGGTGGTGACGAACAGCAGGCAGGTCGACAGCGTGCCCCAGGTGATCATCATCAGCGCGATCCAGCGCCGCGGGCCGAACTTGTTCAGCGCCAGGTTGCTCGGCACGCCGCACAGCACGTAGCCAATGAAGAAGATCCCGGCACCGAGGCCGTAGACGGTTTCGCTGAATTTCAGGGCATCGAGCATCTGCAGCTTGGCAAAGCCGACGTTCACCCGGTCGAGGTAGTTGAACAGGTAGCAGATGAAGATGAAGGGGATCAGGCGCAGGGTGATGCGCTTGTAGACGGCGTTTTTATCGTCATCGGTGGCCAGGGTGGCAGCGGCGCTCTGTGACATGGCGTGTCTCTCTTTATTATGATTTTTTGCGATGCGAGGTTAACGTTGATCGCCCCGAGAGTCTCGGTCACCCCATGGGCCGCTGTCTTTGTGCCGGCGCACAGGGTTTGCCGGCATCCCCTGTGCCGGTGAACAAGCCTTCGCCATCGCACCCGAGCCCGCTTTCCTAGGAACACGTCGCTATGTTCGAACTGGATCACGACCTGGCGCAGGATATCGTCGACCGGACGATGGCCATCCTGCCCTACAACGTCAACGTCATGGACAGCCAGGGTCTGATCCTTGGCAGCGGCGAGCCCGAGCGCATCAACACCCGCCACGAAGGCGCGCAACTGGTGTTGGCCAACGGCCGGGTGGTGGAGATCGACGCGCAGACCGCCAAGCACCTCAAGGGCGTGCAGCCGGGGATCAACCTGCCGCTGCTGCACGACCAGCGGCTGATCGGCGTGCTGGGCATCACCGGCGAGCCGGAACTGCTGCGCACCTATGCCGAGCTGGTGCGCATGACCGCCGAGATGCTGGTGGGCCAGCGCCACCAGCAAGCGGAACAGCAATGGCGCCGCCAGCGTTGCGACGACCTGCTGGCGCTGCTGCTCAGCGACAGCGGGGATTCGCCGCGGCTGGTGGACGAGGCGCAGCAGATGGGCCTCAAGCCGCAGCTGCTACGCACGCCTTATCTGTTCGAGCTGGGCCCGGAGCAAGGGGCGGGGCAGACCGTCGAGGCCTTGAGTGCCTGGCTGATGTCCCGTTACCCGGACAGCTGGTGCGTCAGCTCGGCCAAGTCCTCGTTGCTGTGGTGCCGGCCGGCGACCCTGAGCGTCGACAACCCGCGGCTGCTGGAAAAACTCGACAGCCTGGGCTGGAACATCCTGCGCATCGCCGTGGGCGGCCAGGCCGACGGACTGGCAGGGCTGCGCCGCTGCTACCGGCGGGTCGGCGACTTGCTCGCCTATGGCCGTGACGTGCTGCCCCAATCGCGGCTGCTGACTCTCAATCGTTTCCGTTTGCCGGTGATGCTCTGGCGCCATCGCAATGACGATGCCCTGGACGAGTTGCTCAGCCCCTTGCGCAAGGTCATCGCCAAGGACAGCAATGGCCAGCTGCTGGCGACCCTGCGCAGCTGGTGCGACCACGACGGCCAGAGCCAGGCCTGCGCCGACGCCCTGGGCATCCACCGCAACAGCCTGCGCTACCGCATGGAGCGCATCGCCGAACTCAGCGGCGTCGACCCGCTCAAGCTCGACGGCATGCTGGCGCTGTACCTGGGGGTGCAGCTGTTGCCGCAGACCGACGCACCCTGACCACAGCATTCGTAGGAGCGAGGCTTGCCCGCGATGGCCACACCGCGGTGAGCCTGATACACCGCGGCGCCTTGATCGCGGGCAAGCCTCGCTCCTACAGGGCTGCGTCTGGCTCCTATGATTGTGACAATGAACAATAAAGCCGCCCCACACTTGTGCAGCCGACCGGGGTCAAGGTCGCGGCCAACTGGCAGCATGGGCGCCATAAGAACCGGAGATAGCCCATGAAAATCATCATCGCCCCCGACTCCTTCAAGGACAGCCTGAGTGCCTCTGGCGTGGCCAGCGCCATCGCCGATGGGCTGGCGCGGGTGTGGCCGCACGCGCAGCTGATCCAGTGCCCGATGGCGGACGGCGGCGAGGGTACCGTGGAGTCGATCCTCGATGCCTGCGAGGGCCAGTTGCGCACCACCCGGGTTCAGGGGCCGCTGGGGGCGCCGGTGGACGCGCGCTGGGGCTGGCTGCCGCAGAGCCAGACCGCGATCATCGAAATGGCCGAGGCCAGCGGCCTGCAACTGGTGCCGCCGGGCCAGCGCGATGCCTGCACCAGCAGCACCATCGGCACCGGCGAGTTGATCCGCGCGGCCCTGGATGCCGGCGCGCAACGGGTGATCCTGGCCATCGGCGGCAGCGCCACCAACGACGCCGGCAGCGGTGCCTTGCAGGCGCTGGGCGTGCGCCTGCTGGATCGCGGCGGCCAGGCTCTGCCGCTGGGCGGCTTGGCCCTGGCACAGGTGGCGCGAGTCGATCTGAGTAACCTCGACCCACGGCTGGCCGAGGTGCGTTTCGAGATCGCCGCCGACGTCAACAATCCTCTCTGTGGCCCTCACGGCGCCTCGGCGATTTTCGGCCCGCAGAAGGGCGCGTCGCCACAGCAGGTCGAACAGCTGGACCGCGCCCTCGGTCAGTTCGCCGACCAGGCCGCCCAGGTGCTGGACAAGGACGTGCGCGACGAGCCGGGCAGCGGCGCCGCCGGTGGCCTGGGGTTCGCCGCCAAGGCCTTCCTCGGCGCGCGCTTTCGTCCGGGGGTGGAAGTGGTGGCCGAGCTGGTGGGGCTGGCTGAGGCCGTGCGGGGCGCGGACCTGGTGATTACCGGCGAAGGTCGCTTCGACGCCCAGACCCTGCGGGGCAAGACCCCCTTTGGCGTGGCGCGCATCGCCAAGCAGCACAATGTGCCGGTGATTGTGATCGCCGGGACCCTGGGCGAAGGCTACGAGCAGATGTATGGGCACGGCGTGGATGCGGCCTTTGCCCTGGCCTCCGGCCCCATGACCCTGGAGCAGGCCTGTGCCGAGGCACCGCGCTTGCTGCGGGACAGGGCGGCGGATATTGCCCGGGTCTGGCGCTTGGCGGCACGCCAGGGCTGACGTCATCGCGGGCAATCGAGCGTCGACCGGCCGCTCCTACAGGATTGCGTCGTCCCCATTTTGCGGATCGACATAGTCTTCTGTAGACGCGAGGCTTGCCCGCGATCAGTTCTACCTGACACCCCCGCGCCGCCAGGATCGCCCGCAGAATCTTAGTAAACCCCACCACCCGAGGTAGGCGCCGCCACCTCCTTGTACTGCCCCAACAACCCCTGCAAGCCCTTCATCAGCACCGTGGTATCCACCCCCACCGCGACGAAGTTCGCCCCCAACTCGATATAGCGCTGCGCCAATGTCCGGTCGGCGCTGAGGATCCCGGCCGCCTTGCCAGCCTTGCGGATCCGCGCGATGGCGTCCTCGATCGCCGCGACCACTTCGGGATGCCCCGGGTTGCCGCGATGGCCCATGGACGCCGAGAGGTCGGCCGGGCCGATAAACAAACCATCGACCCCCTCCAGGGCGGCAATGGCATCCAGGTTGGCCAGGCCTTCGAGGTTCTCGATCTGCAGCAGCAGGCACATCTGCTCATCGGCCTGGTCCAGGTAGCCGGGAATGCTGTTCCAGCGCGAGGCCCGGGCCAGGGCGCTGCCGACGCCACGAATGCCCGCGGGCGGATAACGCATGGCGCGCACCAGCTGCCGGGCCTGTTCGACGCTTTCCACCATGGGGATCAGCAGGGTCTGGGCGCCGATATCCAGCAGCTGCTTGATCAGCGCGGTGTCGCCCACCGGCGGGCGAATGATGCCTTGCACCGGGTAGGGGGCGATGGCCTGCAACTGGCCAAGCAGGCTGTTGAGGTCGTTGGGCGCGTGTTCGCCGTCCAGCAGCAGCCAGTCGAAACCGGCGTTGGCCGCCAGCTCCGCGCAATAGGCATTGGCCAGGCCCAGCCACAGGCCGATCTGCGGCGCGTCTTGCCGCAGGCGTTGTTTGAAATGGTTGATCGGCAGTTGCATGAGCGTCCTCCTCAGACAAAACGGCAGGCGATGCTGCCGAGCTGATCGTAGTCGATGTGGAAGGTATCGCCGGGGCGGGCGGCCACCGGGCGGGTGAAGGAACCGCCGAGGATGATCTGTCCGGCTTCCAGGCCGACGTCGTAGGCCGCCAGCTTGTTGGCCAGCCAGGCCACGCCCTTGGCCGGGTGGTTGAGCACCGCGGCGGATACCCCGGACTCCTCGATCACCCCATTGCGGTACAGCACCGCCGGCACCTTGCGCAGGTCGATGTCGCCAGGGCGCACCGCGCGGCCGCCCATGACCACCCCGGCGTTGGCGGCGTTATCGGAAATGGTGTCGAACACCTTGCGCGTGACCTGGGTCCGCGGGTCGACCTGCTGGATGCGCGCGTCGATGATCTCCAGGGCCGGGATCACCCACTCGGTGGCGTCGAGCACATCGAACAGCGTGCAGTTCGGGCCCTTGAGCGGCTTGCCGAGGATGAACGCCAGCTCCACCTCGACCCGCGGCACGATAAAGCGCTGGAAGGGAATGTCGCTGCCTTCCTCGAACAGCATGTCGTCCAGCAGGGCACCGAAGTCCGGTTCGGTGATGTTCGACGACACCTGCATGGCCCGCGAGGTCAGGCCGATCTTGTGCCCGACCAGCTTGCGCCCGGCGCGGATCTTGTGTTCCACCCAGCTGCGCTGGATGGCATAGGCGTCCTCGATGGCGATGCCGGGAAACTCCAGCGACAGCTGGGCGATCTGTTCCCGGTTGCGTTCGGCGGCGTCGAGGCGGGCGGCAGCCTGCTGGATGTCCGAAGTGCTGAGCATGGTTACTTCTCCTGGGGATTGACGATAAGGGCCGGCACCCGCAGCACCAGCCAGGCGCCGCCGGCGATCAGCAGGGCCAGGGCATAGAGGGCGAGGCTGGCGCTCTGGGTGGCGTCGCGGACCACGCCGATCAGGTAGGGCGCGAGGAAGGCGGCGATGCTGCCGAAGGAACTGATCAGGGCGATACCCGCGGCTTGGGTGTTGCTGGCGAGAAAGGCCGGCGGCAGTTGCCAGAACATCGGCAGCGCGGCGCTGGCGCCCATGCCGGCCACCAGCAGCCCGGCCATCACCAGCCAGGCGTTGTCCGGGGCCAGGCCGGCGGCGATCAGGCCGAGGCTGGACATCAGCAGCGGCACGCTCAGGTGCCAGCGCCGTTCGCGCAGGCGGTCGGAGGAACGGCCAACGCCGATCATGAACAGGCAGCCGGCCAGGTACGGCAGGGCACTGAGCATGCCGACGCGGCTGTCGCGGGCGATACCGGCGTGGTGGATCAGGGTCGGCATCCAGAAGGCGATGGTGTTGACCGCCAGCATCACCGCGAAATAGATGCACACCAGCAACCAGATGTGTCTGTCCTGGAGGATGCCGGCGAAGCGGGTGATCGGCTTGTGCTGTTCTTCCTGGCTCAGGGCCGCGTGCAGTTGCTGCTTTTGTTGGTCGCTCAGCCAGGCGACGCTGTCGATGCTTTCCGGCAACGCCTTGAGCACCACCAGGCCGAGCAAGACCACCGGCAAGCCTTCGATCAGGAACATCCATTGCCAGCCGCGCATCCCGCCCAGGTCGTGAAAGCTTTCGAGAATCCAGCCCGACAGCGGCCCGCCGATCACCCCGGCCATGGGCACGGCGATGGCGAACAGCGCGGTCACCTGGCCCCGGCGGCTGGCCGGGAACCAGCGGTTGAGCAGCACCAGGATGCCGGGGAAAAACCCGGCCTCGGCCACCCCCAGCAGAAAGCGCAACAGGTAGAAGCCGGCGGCGCTGTCCACCAGCAGCATGGCGCTGGACAGCAGGCCCCAGACCACCATCAGGCTGGCGATCCAGCGGCGCGGCCCGACCCGATCCAGGGCCAGGTTGCTGGGTACGCCGAACAGCGCGTAGGCGATGAAGAACAGGCCGGCGCCAAAGCCGTAGACGCTGTCGCTGAAGCCCAGGTCCTGGGTCATCTGCAGCTTGGCGAAGCCGATATTGATGCGGTCCAGGTGGGCGAAGATGTAGCAGGTGAACAGCAGCGGCATCAGGCGCCAGGTGATCCGCCGATAGGTGTCGGACGTCTCCGCGGCGCTGGGCAGGGCTAGGGTCGAGCTGGACATGGGCGGGGCCTCTTTATTGTTCTTGTCGATAGGGCGCGGACTCTGTAGCCGCTGCCGAAGGC